>NZ_JBLEBK010000002.1:245068-280762 GCF_047263965.1 Bartonella propinqua
AGAGATATCCAGAACAATATCTTTTAGCAAGTGGTGCAAAACAATTTCACATTTTTATTTTTCTCATTTTTGGAAGAATAACGCTGTTTACGGATCAGAACATAACTGTTTGGCACATATTTTAATTTGTTTTAAGGGGTGCTCTCACCTTCCCACCCCTCTCATCTCCATAGGATTTCTCCCCTTGTGAAGAATGGACTTCTTGGTGTTTTAAAAAACACCTCCCCTTTATCAAAGAATGATTGCCGCTGATAGCATAGAGAAAAATCTGGCATTTCCTAAATAGCGCACTGCCTAAACAATACAGCACAATATCGATGAAAACTGCTATATTTTCATGCGATTTAGAAAAAAAGCAGCCCCACCATTCTTGCACAATTTTCAACCGTTACCACTTTTTGCGCTCAAACGATCGTAGGCTACCCGCTTACAATTCACCGACTAACTTTTCTTTGCCCTGTATATCTTTTCTCTGTATCTTTGCCCCATACTTGAATCATTTTTGCCGATTCCATGCCATTATACACAAAACAGAAAATACGCTATTATAATTATCGCATACAGCAATAAATGCCCCATCTAAAGGTTAATAATAGCTGCATTTGAGCGCAAGATTTATATTCATTTTAAGCGCAAGATTTTTCCTGTTCTTTTGTCCATTGTCCCAAAGCAGCAAGATGATTCATCCGTGCGCGGTGTGCAAAAGCCTTTTGTGCAGCAGCAACATTTTCATGTTTTCCACCCCATGCTTTCAATGCAGCCGCTTGCAATGCGCGTCCATAAGAAAAGGTCAATTTCCAAGGCAAACTTCCTAAATTATTCATAGCCGATAAATGAGCAGTTGCTTCTTCATCAGACTGCCCTCCAGAAAGAAAAGCAATCCCTGGAACAGCAGCAGGAACAGTTTGTTTCAAAACGCGAATCGTTTTTTCCGCGACTTCTTCCACACAAGCAACCCGCGCATCTTTTCCATCAATGACCATATTGGGCTTCAAAATCATGCCTTCCAGAAGAACACGTGCTTCAAATAATTCTTTAAACACAGTATTTAAAACAGCTTGTGTCACCTCAAAGCAGCGCGCAATTGAATGCTGACGTGATTGCCCATCCATCAACACTTCTGGTTCAACAATTGGCACAATACCTGCTTCCTGACACAAAGCAGCATAGCGCGCTAAGGCTTGTGCATTTTGGCTTATTGCCCCCTTTGTTGGCAAAGCGTGCGCATCAATGGCAATCACCGCACGCCATTTAGCAAAACGCGCTCCTAAAGCATAATAATCTTTTAAACGCTCCCGAAGACCATCTAATCCTTCTGTAATCGTTTCTTGAGGAAAAGCTGCCAATGATTTGGCACCTTTGTCGACTTTAATACCTGGCAAAGCACCTGCATCACGAATAATGTCTGCCAACATTTGCCCATTGGATGCCTTTTGACGAAGTGTTTCATCAAATAAAATGACACCAGAGATAGCGCTTTCCATAGCTTCTTTTGCTGTAAAAAGCATTTCACGATAAGCACGGCGATTATCCTCATTAGATTCAACACCAATAGTCTCAAAACGCTTTCCAATCGTAGCGGTACTTTCATCTGCTGCCAAAATACCTTTACCTGCACAAACTAAAGCAAGTGCAATGTCTTCAAGACGTTCATTCATAAAAAGTTCCTCTTCTGTGTCTTCATTTCCAAATGTGCGTAACGCACCCGTCATATCTTATCAATCCACATGATACGACTCATTCTGTAAAACTGCCCTTATACTCCGCACGAGGAGAAGAATCCCCAAAAATACCTTAATCCATTTCCCAAAAGCTGTCCCCACGCCATAACACGACTTTTAAACTTTTCCTTTCTCTTGCATGAGAGCAAAAATAGCAGGAAGCATTTTACCTTCCATCCACTCCAAAAAAGCTCCTCCTGCAGTTGAGAGATAAGTAAAATCATCAGCAACGCCAGCATGATTGAGTGCAAAAACCGTATCTCCCCCTCCAGCGACTGAAACCAGCTGCCCTTTCTGGCTACATTCTGCTGCATGCTGCGCAACTGCAATCGTTGCCTGATCAAAGGGGGGCATCTCAAAGACCCCAAGGGGACCATTCCATACAAGGGTAGCAGCTTCATCAATCACTGCATTGATATGAGCAACAGAACGCGTCCCAATATCCAGAATCATTCCACCTTCAGGAATATCTTCAATATCATAGAGACGATGCGGTGCATCTTTTTCAAAGCGAAACGCAACTATCGCATCCACAGGTAACAAAATCTTACATTGGCACTTGCGCGCTTTTTCAATGATTTTTTTGATCGTTTCCAGCAACGCATGTTCACACAGTGACTTGCCAACATGGATGCCTTGTGCAGCTAAAAAACTGTTTGCCATGCCACCGCCAATCACCAAATAACCAACCTTTTCAACCAAATGATTGAGTACAAACAGCTTACTTGAAACCTTCGCACCTCCAACAATAGCAACCACTGGATGTGCCGGATTGTCCAACCCTTTTTCTAATGCCTGCAATTCACGCTGCAACGAGCGCCCTGCATAAGAGGGCAACAAACGCGTTATTCCCTCCACCGAAGCATGGGCACGATGGGAAACGGAAAAAGCATCATTAACATAGAGATCTGCATTACGTGCTAAAGCTTCAGCGAAATGACAATCATTCCTTTCTTCACCTGAATGAAAACGGACATTTTCTAGCAGTAAAATAGCACCATCTCGCAACATCTCAATTGCTATCTGCACGGGTTCTCCGATACAATCGGTAGCAAAAGCAACTGGCTGACCGATTATTTTTTCCAGCACCCCAACAACGGGGCGCAATGAAAATTCTGGCTCCACCTGCCCCTTGGGGCGACCACAATGGGAAAGAAGAATCACCTTAGCGCCACGTTTTTGAAGCTCAACAAGTGTCTCTTTATGCCGCTCAATGCGCGTCTGATCGCATACTTTTCCTTGTGACATTGGCACATTAAAATCTACCCGCACAAGAACGCGTTTCCCAGCAACATCAACATCATCAAGTGTACGAAAACTCATTATTGCTCCCTTTTCACTTTCTGTTGTTTCAAACAAACACACCTACCCACCCCTCTTTTGTTGCAATAACCAAGATCCGCAATAGCCTGCGTTTTCTCAACCCCCTGCATCCTCCCAAATCTTAAAAACCCCTGCGTCCTCTCAAACTTTCTTCTGTTAAGATCTCACTTTTTGGGATGCTGCTTTTTAAGCAATATTTTCTCTCTTAAAAAATAACACCCCTTGCCACTCATTTTTTCAAAAATACAACATTTTGGCTCTTCTGCCACAAAGTTTGGGCTTTCTGTCGTAAAAAAGACTCTGAATATTCTCTTTTTTATACTCTTTTTTTACATTGTCTTGGCAAAAGCCACAGCTGTATCAGCCATGCGGTTTGAAAAGCCCCACTCATTATCATACCAAACCAAAACACGACAAAGTTTTCCATCAATCACCTTCGTTTGATCATTGTGAAAAATAGCTGAATGTGGGTTATGATTAAAGTCACAACTCACAAGTTTTTCGTCTGTATAGTCCAAAATACCCTGAAGCTGTCCTCGTGCCGCAATAGCAATAGCGGTATTAATTTCTTCAACCGTTGTGGAGCGCTTAGCCGTAAATGTCAAATCAACGACGGAAACATTAGGGGTTGGAACACGAATCGACACACCATCAAGCAGTCCCTTTAACTCTGGCAAAACCAGTCCCACGGCTCTCGCTGCCCCTGTGGAGGTTGGGATCATAGAAAGAGCAGCCGCACGAGCACGATAAAGGTCACGATGCATTGTATCCAACACAGGTTGATCGCCAGTATAAGAATGGATCGTTGTCATAAAGCCCTTTTCAATTCCAATTGCCCTATGCAGCACTTGCGCGACAGGTGCTAAACAATTGGTTGTACAAGAAGCATTTGAAACAACCCGATGCTGTTTACTTAAGGACTGATGATTAACCCCATAGACCACTGTGA
Source organism: Bartonella propinqua (assembly GCF_047263965.1). Taxonomy (NCBI): domain Bacteria; kingdom Pseudomonadati; phylum Pseudomonadota; class Alphaproteobacteria; order Hyphomicrobiales; family Bartonellaceae; genus Bartonella; species Bartonella propinqua. The sequence continues at coordinate 249,062 of NZ_JBLEBK010000002.1, forward strand.
GATCTGCCCCTTCACAGGGTGCAGAGACAAGAACACGTTTTGCACCTGCATCCAGATGGGCACTTGCTTTGTCGCGTGCAGTAAAAATACCTGTACATTCTAAGGCAATATCGATATCCAAATCTTTCCAAGGCAGTTTTGCAGGATCACGCTCTGCGATAACCTTTATCAAATGACCCCCAACATCAATAGCATCACCAACAATTTTCACGGTGTTAGGAAACTGTCCATGGACTGAATCATAGCGCAACAAATGTGCATTGGTCTCCACCGATCCCAAATCATTAACAGCGACAATCTCGATATCTTGCCGACCACTTTCCACAAATGCGCGCAAAATATTGCGCCCAATACGACCAAACCCATTAATTGCAACGCGAACAGTCATTTCACATTTTCCTCATTCATTTTTTCAAGCTCTTTTTCAACGGTATTTACCACACTTTCACAAGTAATCCCGAAATGCGCATAAAGGGCATCGATCGTCCCACTCGCACCAAATCCCTCCATACCAATAAAGGTGCCTTCAGTGCCAATAAAACGATCCCATCCTTGCCGAACTGCAGCTTCGATTGCAATTTTAATGGGCGCATCACCAATCAAGGCACGCTGATAGGAGAAAGATTGCTGAGCAAACAATTCAAAACAAGGCACAGAAACCACACGCGTTGGAATATTTTTTGCTTCCAATACAGCATGCGCCTTGACTGCAATTTGCACTTCTGAGCCAGAAGCAAACAGAGTCACTTGAGCATCATCGCTTGCCGTCAATAACTCATAAGCACCCAGCATACAAAGATTTTCTTCATCATAGTCTTGACGCAAGAGTGGTAAATTTTGTCGGCTTAAAACCAAAGTAGAAGGCGTTTTGCGTGCTTTCAAAGCCAATTGCCAACACTCAATTGTCTCTAGAGCATCCGCAGGTCGGAAAACAAAATGATTGGGCATTGCACGCAATGCAGCCAAATGCTCCACGGGCTGGTGGGTAGGACCATCTTCACCAAGACCGATTGAATCGTGGGTCATGACATAAATAACCCGTAAACCCATGAGAGATGACAAACGCATTGCAGGACGCATATAGTCGGAAAAACATAAAAAGGTTCCGCCATAAGGAATAAATCCACCATAAAGAGCAAGACCATTCATGATCGCTCCCATTGCATGCTCGCGAATTCCATAATGCAGATAGCGTCCTGAAAAATCGTCTGCAGAGATCACTTTCATCTGACTGCTTTTTGTATTATTAGAGCCTGTTAAATCGGCAGAACCACCAATAGTTTCACTCACAACTCTATTAATAACTTCAAGAGCCATTTCAGAAGCTTTACGTGTTGCAACGACGGGACAATCCTCAATCAGTTGCTTTTTATAAGTATCGATAGCATCATCAAGCCCACCGACAAGATCGCCTCGCATCAACCTTTCAAACTCCACCCGCTCTGACACAGGAAGATTTGCCAATTTTTCTTCCCATGCTTGACATTTTTTAGCAGCACTTAGAGCTGCCAAACGCCAATTATCAAGAATATCAGCTGGAATAACGAAAGGTGGTGCCTTCCACTCTAAAGAGACACGGGTTAAAGCAATTTCTTCTGCCCCTAAAGGTGCCCCATGGACTTTATTGGTTCCCTCTCTATTTGGCGCCCCAAATCCAATTGTTGTTTTACAAGCAATCAAGGTTGGTTTATCACACGTGCGTGCAGCTTCGAGAGCAGATGCAATTGCGGCTTGGTCATGCCCATTGACTTTGAGTGTATTCCAACCACACGCTTTAAAACGAGCGATCTGATCTGTCTTGTCAACAAGGGAAATATCGCCATCGATTGAAATATTATTATCGTCCCATAAAACAATAAGCTTATGAAGTTTTAAATGCCCCGCAAGTGAAATTGCTTCTTGAGCAATCCCTTCCATGAGGCACCCATCCCCGACCAGTGCATAAGTATAATGGTCAATTAAATTGCCAAAACGCGCATGACACAAGCGCTCACCAAGCGCCATACCCACAGCATTTGCCAACCCTTGCCCGAGTGGTCCAGTGGTTGTTTCGATTCCTGCAATATGCCCATATTCTGGATGTCCAGCTGCCTTGGATCCTATTTGGCGGAAATTTTTAAGATCCTCAAGAGAGATATCTTCATAACCAGAAAGGTATAATAAAGCGTAAAGGAGCATAGAGCCATGCCCTGCAGAGAGTACAAAGCGATCACGGTTAGGCCAACGGGGATTTTTAGGATTATGGGAGAGAAATTTTGTGTAAAGAACAGTAGCAATGTCGGCTGCCCCCATTGGTAAACCAGGATGACCAGAATTTGCTTTTTCAATCGCATCAATGGCAAGAAAACGGATAGCATTGGCCATCTGATTTTGTTGTTGGGTATTTGTCATGAATGATAAACCATTTTTTAAAATCGTTATTTTGGATTACTTTTTATTTTCTTCAATTTCTTAAGAAATACTAATTTCTCTGTTTAAATTGTCCGTGACGAAGAAGTACCTTTTGTCATATTTTAAGTTCATTGCTCTCACATATTCTTTATGCACATAACCATTTATGCCAACAGTTTTAAAAAATCCAGCTTTTAATTAACATGTATCTTCTGCTTTTCTTGCTAAAATATCTTACATATTTAAAAGTAAAATACACGCAAAGAAAGAAAATAAATGATTCGTTTTTGCATAAAGGATTGATAAAGAATACAATCACTCAGAGGATATAAGCATCATGAATCAAGAAACCACGATCCTGCCCCACGCACTAAAACAACTGGAAAAAGCACTAAGAACCTTAGAGATCACCGTTGTAAACCGCAACACTATTGTTGATAAGAACAATGAATGGGAAGAAGAAATTCAGCGGATGAATGCTGATCGTAGCCGTCTTGCACAAGCACTTGATAAAGCCGAAGCCCATGTAGAACGGTTAGAGACAGTAAACAAAGAAGTTTCCAAACGGTTGATTAAAGCAATGGAAACAATTCGTATTGTAATTGATAGATAAAGGTTTGAGTGCATGGAAACCATTTCGGTCACCATTGACGGTAAAATGTATCGTATGGCTTGCGATAAAGGACAAGAGCACCATCTCATTGAGCTTGCTGCTCAGTTAGATCAGTATATCACGCATTTGAAGAAAAACTTTGGTGAAATCGGCGATCATCGTTTATCCGTCATGGCTGGCATCATGATTATCGATGAAATGGAAGAAATAAAACGAGAAAAGAAGCAATTACAAAAAGATTACGAAGCACTTTTACAACAACAAACCGAAAAAGACCGTGCCATGAGCAAAGTTATGCAAGACACAATTGAGCGGATTGAAAAGCTCACCCATCAATTGCTCAAAGATACTCAAAGTGATACAGACCTTCAAAATAAGGAAACGGTATAAATGTATCCCCAATTTTTAAAGAATGAGTGATAAAATTTATGAAAGACACAGCATAACTTATGAAAGAATCGTGCCAACTGCCACAACGATAAAAACGCTAAAACACCCTTAAAGAAAGAGCAACAAAATTGCTTTCGCGCCAACCATGAAAGCCCCCACAACAAAAGCCTTCTTGAAAAGCAATGGCTGCCGCACGGTCAACCATATCCTCTAAACTTCGTGCATCTTCAGTAACCACACAAATGAAGCCCCCATACCAAAGCCAATCCCCGTGCTGTTTCCATGATGGGTGATAAAGCAATAATGGGTTGATTTGGGCGTTCACGAGATGTACGCACACCCGTTGTACCTGAAGCAGTATAAGCAATGATGACAGCCAACTGAAGCGTTTCAGCAATTTGTCGTGCTGCAAGAGAAATTGCATCTGTTCCTGTTGATTCTGGCACAGGGTGCTGCGCACCAACCATCGCTGCATAAGTGCGATCTTGTTCAATTTTGCGCGCAATTCGATCCATCATAAGCACTGCCTCTTAAAGCAATGACTGCCGCGCGACCAGCCATGTCCTCTAAACTTCGTGCATCTTCAGTAACCACACAAATGAAGCTCCCACACCAAAGACAATCCCCGTGCTGTTTCCACGATGGGCGCGATAAAGGAACATTTGTGTTAAACGGCTTTTGTGCCATCTTGAGAAACAGACGCAATCCGCAATAGGTTCATCAGTACCAAGCGTCCCGAATGGGACTCCTGCTGTAACGATAAATTGCTCGCCCCCACAATAAAAGCCTTCTTGAAAAGCAATGGCTGCCGCACGGTCAACCATGTCCTCTAAACTTCGTGCATCTTCAGTAACCACACAATGAAGCCCCCATACCAAAGCCAATCCCCGTGCTGTTTCCACGATGGATGAGATAAAGGAACATTTGTGTTAAACGGCTTTTGTGCCATCTTGAGAAACAGACGCAATCCGCAATAGGTTCATCAGCACCAGGCGTCCCGAATGGGACTCCTGCTGTAACGATAAATTGCTCGCCCCCACAATAAAAGCCTTCTTGAAAAGCAATGGCTGCCGCACGGTCAACCATATCCTCTAAATTTCGTGCATCTTCAGTAACCACACAAATGAAGCCCCCACACCAAAGCCAATCCCCGTGCTGTTTCCACGATGGATGAGATAAAGGAACATTTGTGTTAAACGGCTTTTGTGCCATCTTGAGAAACAGACGCAATCCGCAATAGGTTCGTAGCACCAGGCGTCCCGAATGGGACTCCTGCTGTAACGATAAATTGCTCGCCCCCACAACAAAAGCCTTCTTGAAAAGCAATGGCTGCCGCGCGGTCAACCATATCCTCTAAACTTCGTGCATCTTCAGTAACCACACAATGAAGCCCCCATACCAAAGCCAATCGCCGTGCTGTTTCCACGATGGGTGATAAAGCAATAATGGGTTGATTTGGGCGTTCACGAGATGTACGCACACCCGTTGTGCCTGAAGCAGTATAAGCAATGATGACAGCCAACTGAAGCGTTTCAGCAATTTGTCGTGCTGCAAGAGAAATTGCATCTGTTCCTGTTGATTCTGGCACAGGGTGCTGCGCACCAACCATCGCTGCATAAGTGCGATCTTGTTCAATTTTGCGCGCGATTCGATCCATCATAAGCACTGCCTCTTCAGGATAATGACCAGACGCAGATTCAGCAGATAGCATCACAGCATCAGCTCCTGCATAAACTGCCGTAGCAACATCAGAAACCTCTGCACGCGTTGGAACAGATGATGTAATCATGGATTCGAGCATTTGTGTTGCCACGACAACGGGCTTTCCGGCTAAGCGGCACGCTTTGATGAGCTCCATCTGAAGAGCAGGAACCCTCTCCAACGGCATTTCCACACCCAGATCCCCCCGTGCAATCATAATGCCATCGGAAACATCAATAATCTCCTCTATCCGCTCCAAGGCTTGAGGTTTTTCGATCTTAGCCATCAAAGACACTTTATCTTTCGTCAATTGGCGCACTGCCAGAATATCTTCTGGGCACTGGATAAAAGAAAGTGCAACCCAATCAACTGGCTGTTCCAAAACAGCTTGAAGATCCTCCTTATCCTTTGATGTCAACGAACTAAAAGACAAAACTGTGTCGGGAAGACTCACCCCTTTTCGATCTGAAATATAGGTTCCAGCAACCACATGGCACTCAATAGAATGACCATCACACACTCTCGCACACAGTTCCAGCTTTCCATCATTAATCAACAACCGATCCCCTGGTTTAACAGCTGCTAAAACATCCCTGTGTGGGAAAAAAACACGTTGTGCATCGCCTAGCACATCACGATCATCTAATGTAAATTTTTGCCCGATAACCAAATCCTCTTGACCATTGGCAAAACAGCCAATACGCAGCTTTGGACCCTGTAGATCAACTAAAATGCCGATTGGTCGACAAACCGTTTTTTCAACATCGCGTATCCGCACCACCAAATCAACCATTGTTTCACGGTCAATGTGACTCATATTAAGACGAAAAACATCAGCTCCTGCTTTAAAGAGCTTTTCAATCATCGCAGTGGAAGAAGAAGCAGGACCAAGAGTGGCAATAATTTTTACTTTACGAGCACACTTCACGGCGAAGAAACTCCTGTAAAAGTAGAGGGATGCAAAACTGAATCACTAAACAAAGATTTTTCAGTCAACTGCACCATCCAATTGGTTTGATTGCCTGTATCAATTTCTTTAAACCCTGCTTTTTGAAATCCTCTGGCAAAACAATCATGAACCCCTTGGATAATAAATTGGCTATCTTGCACACACATAGTCACACGACCAAGCCAACTCCCTTTTTTCTGTGCGCCCTCAGCATAAAAATAATAAAATCGCGCAGAAAGAGGCCCCTCGATCAAAGTTTTACACTCAGTATCTGGAACCATCCACCATCCTTCGCTCACCCAGCCTGAAATTGTACGATAGCCAAGGGCAACACCAACAGGCTGCTGGGTCATATTACAAACCCGAAAGTTGGCTTTTGCAAAACCAATCACCAAGAGCAAAAGGAGAACACTCAAAAGAAAAATTCTCACGCTTTTCTCAAACACCCATTCTTGTTTTTCGGCAACCACAAAACCACCTTTATGACGTAAATTATAGAAAATAAAATATATCTCTTTTTTGCTCTTTTTCTAAAGACCTTTCCATTTATGCAGATATATCCTCATATCTTCTGCTTTTTAGCACTTCTTTTTTTCAACGCGCATACTTTAAAATTTCTAAAAAACATTTTATCGCACAATATTTTATTGCACGAAAATTTATACGATAAAATACTTCAGATGCTCAATACCAGTAAAAGATGATTAAAGAAGCAGTATGCAGAGCATATTATGGAAAAAATATGAAAAAATTATTTTTTATTCATGTTGCGTGTAACACCTTTTTCACAGTTTGAGCACTATAAGCAAAATGCTTTTTCAAATGTACAAACAATTACCCTTCAATAAATTAATATTATTTTAACAAATGAAATATCTCAAAAATACACCTGAAAAATAAGGAGATTTATGTAAAATAACATTCAAACATAAAAACAGCAGTAAAAGATTTAAGTTATTAAGGAGACAACCGATCAAAGTTGTTTAAAGAGCAGTCTATCAAATTCTTCTTTTTTATTTCATGGTCATGAAAACAATGGATTGATTGAATTTCTCAAAAACAAACCAATTTTGATAAACCATATGGGAGAAGCAAAAGGGGAGAAGAAGGCGGAAAAAAATATTTTGTATCGTTGCAACTTTGATTATAGAAGCGCAGAAAATATTTTATGCTCTCAAGAGTCAATTTGTAAAAAGCGATATAGCTTGATTTATTTTCTGCTTTTCAAATATCCTCACACAAATTTATCGTACAAAAATAGCTTAAAACATAAAATCTGGAGAAAACAAATGGATACAGTAGCAGATCAAACACAAGCCATATCGGTAAACCAATTGCGTGCTTTTATCGAACGCATTGAACGATTAGAAGAAGAGAAAAAAACCATTGCTGATGATATTAAAGAGGTTTACGCTGAGCTTAAAGGGTCTGGTTTTGATAGTAAAGCTGTTCGAAGCATCATAAGGTTGCGCAAAAAAGAAGACCATGAACGACTTGAAGAAGAAGCGATCATTCAACTTTATAAAAATGCACTCGGCATGAATTAGCGCGCACGTGTTTCCTTTTCTATTTCTTCACGTAAAAGTTCAAGTTCCAACCATTCTTCTTCTTTTTGCATGCAAGAATTTTTCTTCTCTTTCAGCGCTGTTGATAAACGCTCAAAACGCTCTTTATCACAGCGATACAGCGCTGGATCAGAGAGTTCTTGTTCAATTTTTTCAATTTCGTTTTGCAAAATAGTGATTTGTTCAGGCAGTTTTTCCAGTGCATAAACCTGTTTGTAAGATAATTTACGCAGCGCTGTTTTTTCTGGCGCACAGACGTGTTTTTTATGATTCTGCCTACGAGGCTTCGACGGCTCTTTGCGCTGCAACAGTGCTTCTTTCTTGCCCTGCGCCATCATATCACTATAGCCCCCAGCATACAAAACCCAAAGACCATCGCCATGGGGAGCTAACATATGGGTCACAGTTCGATCTAAAAAATCCCTGTCATGGCTGACCAACAATACTGTTCCAGTGAAATCGGCAATAAATTCTTGCAACAAATCCAATGTTTCCATATCCAAATCATTGGTTGGCTCATCTAAAACTAAAAAATTTGCAGGCTTTGAAAGAAGTCGAGCAAGTATTAAACGGGCTCTTTCTCCACCTGACAATTCTTTGATTGGCATGCGCGCTTGTTCAGGTAAAAACAAAAAATCCTTCATGTAAGAAACAACATGGCGCTCTTGGTCATTAATCAGAAGAGTATCCCCTCGCCCACCTGTTAAATATTGTGCTAAAGTTTCTTCTGCATTTAAAATACGCTGTTGATCAAGCAATGCCATGGAAAGATTATATCCATGCTTTACCGTTCCACTATCAGCCTTTTCCTGCCCAATGAGAATGGACAACAATGTTGTCTTTCCGATACCGTTGGGACCCACCAAACCGATCCGACTCCCCCGCTGAATGCGCAAAGATAAATCTTTCACAATAACGCGATCGCCATAAGATTTTGAAATCTGCTTCGCCTCAAGCACCAATTGACCTGAATCGTGACTTTTAGCAGCTGCCAAAAGTGCACTTCCAGTGGGACCTTTATAGGTTTGATGAAACTGTCGTAACTCTTTTAACGCGCTCAAACGCCGTACATTACGTTTACGCCGAGCTGTCACGCCATAGCGCAACCATTGTTCTTCACGCTCAATCTGTCGGCTCAATTTATGCTGTTTGAGTACTTCCTCCTCGAGAGCCTTATCACGCCAACTCTCAAATTCTGAGAAACGCTTTTCCAACCTTTTTGTCGTGCCCCGATCAAGCCATACCGTTGAACGCGTAACGTTTTCTAAAAACCGCCGATCATGCGAAATCACCACAATTGCCGAGCGTAAAGAGCACAAGACGCCTTCAAGCCATTCAATGGTCGGCAAATCAAGATGATTGGTTGGTTCATCCAAGAGAAGAACATCTGGTTTTACAGCAATCGCCCGTAACAATGAAACGCGCCGCTTTTCTCCACCAGAAAGCGTTGCTAATTTCTCTGTCCCTGAAAAGCCAAGATTGCTCAAAAGTGTGTTGACCCATTGCACATCGGGTGCATTATCCAGCCCCGCTTCCACATAGGCGCGAACGTCCCCTTCTCCTGAACAATCAGGACTTTGCGATACATAACGAACCCTCGCCCGAGGGTGGCAAAAAACCTCTCCCCCACTGGGCTCTATCATCCCAGCGGCAATTTTTAACAGCGTTGATTTTCCACATCCATTACGACCCACCAGCGCAATACGTGCCCCCTGCTCCACCGATAAGCAAACTTGGTTGAGCAAGGGGGTTGTTCCAAAGGTAAGGAAAACACCATCAAGCCGCAGTAGCGGCACTGTCATCAATGTCACCGACAAGGTGCTTGATACAATGCACCTGCGTGACCACGATAGGTACACAATTGTGGTGTTTGAGGTGTCTGAGGACAAGGTGCTTGATAAACACGCCCTCTCCGGCTACGATAAGTGCACATTTGTGGTTGTTGAACAATAATTTGAGATTGTTGTTTTTTCTGATTTACAGCCACACCCGTTACTGTACCTGCAACCGCACCAAGCGCTGCACCCGTAAGCGCCGCATCAGGAGAGTTCCCAACTGCTGTTCCTGCCAAAGCGCCTAATGCAGCTCCTCCAACGCCATAACCTGCAACTCTTTGCTCATCCAAAGAACAAGCAACCAAACTAACACCCACAGCTGAGACAGCTGTTATTTTCAAAATTGATTTTAACATATAAAAAAAACCCTTCCTTTTATTAAAGTAAAAATACAAGGTATATTATTTATGCCAGTACTTATTACTCTGCTATCCCCTGCATTTCCCAAATATACCAGAAGAGCTTTATGGAGTAGGTACAGACGCCAACAATATAGCTTTTCCAGAACACAGATGGCAAGAGAATGTTCCACAAATACGGTTAGAAAGTGTTAAAGAAGATCCAAAAGGCACGCTTTCGCCATCCAGTGACCATTGCACACCCGACAAAGTCAATCCTTGCAGATCAGAAAAGCCGATAATACTAAAAAGACAACCATCAGGTAAATCACACGAAAAAGGCCTTGGCAACAGTGGCCACCCTTCTTCATAGCCACTGGTTAATAAAACTGAAATACCCCTTTCTGCCATCGCAAGTGCCTGCGTCATATGAGAAAGGCTATGGTCACTTCTTTCGCCTCCAAAAGCACCACATAAAATCAATTTTTCAGCACCATTCTGCAGCGCTTTTTCACATGCCAATGCGCCATCAGTCATATCTTTATCTGAAGAAAAAACCTCGCGAGGAACATCTCCATATTTGCACATTAAAGCCTCATCAGAGGAATCAAAATCACCCAACCACAACTCAGGCATCACACCCAATGCTGCAGCATGACGCATTCCACCATCAACGGCAATGACTCGACTCTTTTTTATTTGGTTGCGCAAACGATCCGTAATATAAACATCTCCATTTAACAATATTGTAAATGTTGTCATGACATATTACACCTTTCATATCGTTTTTTTATCACCTTTTTATAAAGAACAACCATGATACAGCCAAAAATTCTTTTCCAACAAGATTCTTGACTGTAAAAGATGCACAAATAAGACACAACAAGACGCATAAAATTTATAAAACTGCAATGAGCAAACGAGGCGCACAATGATCCAAGGCATCAGATTTTTTCAACGAATATCCTCTTTTCGCGCAAGAATCTGTAACACATCTGTAATAAGCTTAGTGCTTCTCCTTTCTGCCTGTTACGCGCCTCTTCCCTCAAACGATACATCATCTTCTTCAAACGCGCTAAGAGGCATTGAGCATGCCAACAAAAATAATGTCTATGCCACATTGGGTGCCACACAACACCCGCGCATTTTGCAAATATATGGCGGTGCTTATCATGATTCAAAGCTTGAGCGCATGTTAGAAAAAATTGTGCAGAAATTGACTATTGCCTCAAAAAATTCTGACCAAACCTATCATGTGACAACTTTAGACTCGGAAAATGTTAACGCATTTGCACTGCCGGGTGGCTATATTTACGTAACACGCGGCATGCTCGCATTAGCCAATGATTCTTCAGAAGTTGCAGCAGTTTTAGCCCATGAAATAGCACATATCATAGCCAATCACGGCATTTTGCGTTTACAAAAAAAGGCAGAATTAAAGCGCGCAAACCACAAGAACACCAATCTGTTATCGCACTCTGGCACCAAACACCAAGATACCATGAAAAATAAGCAACAACTGGCACAGTTTTCACGCAATCAGGAACTGCAAGCCGATTCGATTGCTATCGAAATGCTTTACCGTGCTGGGTATGATCCATTTGCATCACCACGCTTTTTACAATCTCTGGAAGCCTATAATGCTTTTCGCAATACCTTGGGAGGAACAAAGAATACCTCATTAGACTTTTTAGCAACGCATCCAACAACCCCACAACGGATTCATCTTGCTATAAAAAAAGCTCAAGAAATTAGTACGCCCAACATTGGCAATACAGATCGCGACAGTTTTCTCAATAGCATTGACGGCATGATTTTTGGTGGAAACTTTCATAAAGGCTATGTTCGAGAAAACCGCTTTATTCATCCACAATTGCGCGTAACTTTTTCTATTCCAAATGATTTTACAATAACCAATTCAGGGCACGCTGTTTTAGTAAGTCGCCCAGATAAAATTGCAATTCGTTTTGACGCAGTCCCGCTTCCTGCAAACATATCTGCAACCGATTATTTAAAAAGCGGATGGGTTGTAGGGCTGGATGAATCATCTGTCCATCCAATAACAATACAAGGTTTGTCAGGAGCTCATGCCTATGCTGCCAATGAACAATGGCAATTTGATGTGGTCGTCATTATATTTAACAATCATGTCTTCCGCTTTCTCACTGCTGCTCCTCACCATTTTCAAAATTTTGAAGCTATTGCCAACCAAACTGTTCAAAGTTTTCATCCTCTTTCACCGTCACAGTTAAGCACGCTAAAACCCTTGAAAATTCGCGTCATTCGCGTTAAACAAGGAGAAAATGTTGCAAACCTTGCTGAAAAAATGCAAGATATAGCGCACAAAGAGAAATTGTTCCGCATTCTTAACGCACTTTCACCTACCCAAACCTTACAGGTGGGCACACGTGTAAAAATCATTACTGAATGAGAGCAGTTTTTTTCTCTTTCTTTATTTTTTCTGCACGTTCATGACACTCTCATGACATTTTTTGTGCATTTATAACATTTTTTGTGCATTGACTTCAGGCATCATCTTACCCCACACTTACTCTATAACTTGCCTCATAAATAGTCTGACCAATAATTGAACAAAATAGATTGTATTTCGCACAATCTTCCTTTCACTTAATCCTCAAAAAACCCTCAAGTGCTTAGACATCATAAGCATCTACTGAATTGGCAGTTAGCAAAGCAGAGCGTAATTTTTGCAAAGCCCGCGCTTCAATTTGACGTACCCGCTCCTTTGAGATTCCCAGCCTTTCACCCAAAACTTCCAAAGTCGCACCTTCTTCATTGAGGCGACGAAAACGAATAATTTCAAGTTCACGCTCATTAAGAATTTGTAACGCATCATAAAGCCATTGCGTTCGTCGCTGACCATCAATGACTTGTTCAATGAGAGCATCAGGAAGAGGATTATCATCCACGAGAGTATCCATTTTAGCAATGGAATTGTCGCCATTTTCAGAAATAGAAACGCTCAATGAATTATCAGAGCTAGAAAAGCGGAAATCCATTGTTTCAACATCACGAACTGAAACGCCAAGCTTTTCAGCAATCATACGAAAGACATCCTGTTTTGTCAGAGCGCTATCATCTTGCACCAATTTAGCTCTCAAACGGCGAAGATTAAAGAAAAGTGCCTTTTGTGAAGAACTGGTTCCTCCTCGAACAATAGACCAATTGCGTAAAATATAATCTTGGATAGAGGCACGTATCCACCATGTAGCATAGGTTGAAAAACGTACTCCCCGATCAGGCTCGAAACGCGTTGCAGCTTCCAATAACCCTACATAGCCTTCTTGTACCAAATCTCCCAATGGCATCTTGAAACGCTTAAAACGATTGGCAATCGCAATCACCAAGCGCATATGAGCTGCGGCAATTTGATGCATGGCGTCATCATCATGTTTGTCTTTCCACCGCAGAGCTAAATCATGCTCTTTTTGTCGTTCAAGATAAGGCGCTTGCATGGCAGAACGCATCATATTGCGTCCTAAACTTTTGTCCGCATCGCTGTAATTTTTACTGCTTTTATAAGCAGCACTTGAAAGATTACCCATAATAACCCCTTGCGATTAAATTTATCAAAGTTGATTTTGGTAACGACACCACCGTTCTTTAAAAAAAGAACGTAAAAGTTGTTTATTACTATAACACTACTTTAACGTGTATTTTTATAATCGCAATTGTTTTTTTATTATCATCGTAAAACTTCTTTATCCGACGACGTAAATTTCCAAACAAAACAGCAATATAGGTATGGTTTTTAGGTATGGTTTTCCTTCAAGAAATGCGTGAAAAGGCTTTTTCTTCACATCTTCACAGTACAAACGGCAAAAGAGTCTCTCTATTATTTCACCATCAGCTCACTTACCGTTGAATAAATCATTTATTTTATGTTTTTAGCCCTATAATACAACTAATAAGTGTAACAAAATGCGCATAAAGCAACCAAACTGAATAAAAAAAGAAACATCCAAAGTGAAAATGGCAAAAAATAACAAGAATGATTGAAGAAAATGCAATAAACGTGCTAAAGGAGCAGCACAATTATAGAGTTGTCGGGAATGAGCTTTTTACCAGAATAGCACTGAGAAAGAAAACGATCATGGATAGCGAGATTGTTCAACAGAATGATATTATTCAAGATGATATTTTTATTGAAAAACATGGAAGCGGTAAATTTGAAGGTTTTCGTTTTTACGCCAACAAAAACAACACCGATCAAACAGCTGAAACACAAAACGTGGTAGATAATGAAAGTCTGATTACTGCCTTTAACAAACGTGCAACACGTTTTTGTGCTTCTGCCAATGGAGACTTTACACTCAGCTTTGATGGTATTGTGCGCTGGATTGGTCAACCCGTGGGGCAACTTGTTACAACTGAGGATTTTTTAAAACCCAAACCCATTCTTTTAGCGGACACACAATTAACAGGAGAATCGCGTGAAAACGTCATAAAACGATTAGAGCGTTTTGTGACCTTTCATTTTGAAACGGCTTTAAAGCCCTTGTTTGATTTGCGCAATGCCGACACCTTAACGGACTTAACAAGCAATCTTGCGCAACAACTTGTCAACTCTTTAGGAATTTTACCGCGTCGAGCAATCGCTGACACTGTCAAAAACCTTGATCAAGAATCGCGTGCAGTGCTACGACGGCTTGGGGTTCGCTTTGGTGCTTTTCATATTTATATTGCTGCAATGCTTAAACCAACTCCCGTTCAAGCAATTACGTTATTGTGGAAACTTCAAAATGAAGGATGTGACCAAACGGGTTTAAATGAAATCTCTTCTGCACTGGCTTCTGGACGCACCTCTTTGATTTTTAACCCTACTTATAATCGCCAATTTTACCAGTTAGCTGGTTATCGCATTCTAGGACATCGCGCGGTACGAATTGACATTTTAGAGCGTCTTGCCAACCTTATCCGTTCTGCACTTAATTGGCAACAAGGAGTCGAGCCAAGACCTAACGGAGCCTATGATGGAAAAAGTTTTTTTGTCACTCCAACAATGATGTCTATTCTTGGTGCCAACGGAACTGATATGGAAGAAATTCTTAAAGGGCTTGGCTATCAATCGCACCCTTGTAGTCATGTCGTTTTTGAACAAAATCTCCACCAAAACAATACTTCTCTGCCTGCGTGCACAATGACACAAGAAGTTCCTCAAGCAGAATGCGTTGGCAATCAATGGAAAAAAATGAGTGCACAAGAAATCACACAGAAAGAAGAAAGAGCTGTACTTGCTGGTGTTAAAGAACAATCCTGTTCTACAGATTGCTTACCTGCAGCAGAACCCGTTGGTAATTTTGCTCAACAACAACATGCAACAGCAGAAGATAAAGTTATTTTACTATGGCGTTACCAGCATGTTCACAAAAACCGCGATAAATCTGGACAAAAGTGGAAAAACAAACACAAAAAATCTTTTAAGCAAGAAGGCAATGTGAATAAAAATACCTCTCAAGAAGCGGCATCACATGCTAAACATTTTTATAAATCCAACAAATCTTATACCAAACGCCCACATAACAAATCATCTCAAAAAGAAAAACGCCCTAATCTTGATTCGCCTTTTGCGAAATTAATGGCGCTGCGTGATCAACTCACAAATGAAAAAAACACACTTAATACTTCCTTTCAAAGGTCAGTAAAATGAAAAATGGAGTTTGATCTTGGCCTATGTAGTAACCGACAATTGCATTCACTGCAAATACACTGATTGCGTCGAAGTTTGCCCTGTTGACTGTTTTTATGAAGGCGAAAACATGCTGGTCATTCATCCCGATGAATGTATCGATTGTGGCGTTTGCGAACCTGAATGCCCAGCAGAAGCTATTAAACCTGACACAGAGCCAGGATTGGAAAAATGGCTAGAACTTAATCTACATTATGCAACAAAGTGGCCCAACTTAACCACTCGAAAAGATCCTCTTCCTCAAGCAAAAGAAATGGACGGTGTTCCAGATAAACTAGAGAAGTATTTTTCAAAAAATCCTGGAAGCGGCGAGTAATAATTACACAACAACATATATAACAGTTTCTTTAAAGATTTAATTCATTTTATGTAAAGATAAAAAATCTGGGCGAAATGATTGATTTTTTTTATTTTGGGTGTTAGTGTTAGCTTAACGTCGTCATCTTTCTAAGTATTTTTTTTGCTTTTTTATTATGAAGCAAAGGGGTTGCTATTGAGATTAAAAGTACTCAGCTTTTATCCTCACTAAAGTTATAATATACTTAGTCAAAGAACACTCAGCATTCAGGCTTTTAGTCTGCTTTTCGGTATACTTGTTAGCCATTAAGGGAGTAAACTAAGATATGGCATCCCAACAGAAAGATTCCTCCAATGCTAAAGGATTCTCAACTTTTGAATACATCGTCTATCCTACACACGGAGTGGGACAAATTATAGCAATTGAGGATCAAGAAGTTGCAGGGCATAAGCTAAAACTTTTTGTCATTCATTTTGCAAAAGATAAAATGGATGTAAAAGTACCAATTGCAAAGGCTATTTCCGTTGGAATGCGCAAATTATCTGCAGCTGCTTCTGTTGAGCGCGCACTAAAAATTTTGCAAGGGAAAGCACGTGTCAAACGGACAATGTGGTCACGCCGTGCTCAAGAATATGACGCTAAAATCAATTCAGGAGATCTCATTTGTATTGCTGAAGTGGTACGCGATCTTTTTCGCTCAAATCTACAACCTGAGCAATCTTATTCTGAACGGCAGCTCTACACCGCTGCACTTGATCGTATGGCTCGTGAAATTGCTGTTACCAATGGTCTTTCTGAAACAGAAGCCATCAATCTCATAGAAATGCATCTCTCTAACAGATCAAAGCGCGAATTTAAAACAAAAATAGATGAGACAAATGCAAGCAATAACACCGTTTATGCTGCATAACAAATGATAAAATTCTTTGATAATAAAATGCAATAAAAAAAGAGGAGAATTTATTATCAATGAATTTTGAGAGACAGAAGAATATTTTGTAAAAAATCTGTCTCATTTTCCGTACAATATCTCTGTGCCACATTGTGTCTATGAGGTTGAGCACGCAATTTTATTTTTTATAATTAATAAATATTTTAATTCTCTTTTTGTTTCTCTCTACTCAATATATTTAAAAATATTCTTAGAAAATAGAAACCCTATTTATTTAAGCTGATATCATCGACACTCGCAGCAACCTTACTAAACTGCCACACGCAGCCGCCCCATACAAACTGTACAGGCTCCCACTCGAATCATTTGTAAAAATTATATTGTTGAAGAAGACACTCGCTATTTAATGAAACTTCATCGACATTAGCAGAAACTTTACCAAACTAGCCACCCACAGCATATCCCTACCCTGCATGAGCTGCGCAAGCCACCATTCAAACATCTATCAAGATAACAAAAGCATAGCGCACACGAGCAACACTCCCCATCTCAAGTCAAGAAAGAGTACCCTCAAAAAAATTAAAAGGGGAGGTATTACACACCTACTTTGCCCGTGCATCAAGTAAGCATTTCGCTCACTGGTAATCAGATTAAAATATCAATCTTTAGCAGGCAAAACTGAACGCCCGCGATACATTCCAGTTTTCAAATCAATGTGATGAGGGCGACGCAGCTCACCAGAATTTTTATCTTCGATATAAGCTGGCGCCTTAAGGGCATCAGCCGAACGACGCATACCCCGCTTTGATGGAGAGGTTTTTCGTTTAGGTACAGCCATAAAGAGATACTCCAAATCCACTAAAAAAAACAGGCAGCATCAAAAATAACACAGCCCTTATCAAATAACATCATAAAATTTGACTCATCTATACACTGATTAAAACCTTTTGACTAGACTTTCATGCAATTTTTTGTTTTGCTTTAATACAAACGACTGCATACAGTGCATACAAGTATCAAACAGTATTGTGTAGAAATACTGAAATGGCAATTGTTTTTTTCAATAAATCTAGAGAATAAGGGGCTCATGCAGATTGATTAAAATAAGAAACAGCTACAATTGCCATGCCTCAAATTCCAAGAATCTCATTTTGCCAAAATAAAGGAAGCAAGAATGAATGAATTTACCACCCTTCTTGCACAGCACTGCCACACCGTTGAAAAGCGGCTTGACGCATTGTTAAATGATGAAGTTCAAAATGGCGAAGTAAGCCGTCCTAAAATTTTAATAAACGCCATGCGTCACGGTGCGCTCAATGGTGGTAAACGTTTACGCCCTTTTCTTGTTATTCAAAGTGCCGCACTTTTTGACACCCCTGTTGAACACTCCCTCGACGTCGCAGTAGCCTTAGAATGTGTCCACTGTTATTCGCTCATTCATGATGATCTTCCTGCCATGGATAACGATATACTCCGACGTGGACAACCCACCGTCCACGTAGCATTTGATGAAGCCACAGCCATTTTAGCAGGCAACGCCCTTTTGACCTTTGCCTTTGAAATCATTGCAAACAAAGCTTGTGCACTTTCTTGTGAAACCAGAATAAATCTGATCACAGCTCTTGCACAATCAGCAGGACTTGGTGGCATGGTAGGTGGACAAATGCTCGACCTTGAAGCTGAAAAAAAGCCTCAAGATTGCCAAACTATTATCACGCTGCAACATATGAAAACAGCTGCTCTTATAAGTTTTGCTTGTCAAGCAGGAGCCATCATTGGCAATGCCCCCCAAACATTGATCCAAACACTTTCTGATTTTGGCACATATATCGGTCTTGCTTTTCAATTGGCAGATGACCTGCTTGATGTCACTGCCAGCACTGAAGTTTTAGGAAAAACGGCTGGAAAAGATGAAGCAGCGCAAAAAGCCACTTTTGTTCACCTTTATGGCATTCAAGAAACACAAAAGAAACGCGACGAACTCATCACTAAAGCAGAATCACTTCTAGATCCTTTTGGTGCTAAAGCCAAACCACTCCAACAAGCCGCCCGTTTTATAGCAACACGCAAAAATTAATCACTTACCTGATTGTGCAAACATAAAGCACATCACCTAAAAATATACAAACACAAGAATCAAGCAAAACAAACCTTTTTCTTTGTTTCAACCTTGTCCAAAGCGTGTATGAATGTAATCACCAAGTATCGATTCAAATTCCTCAGCAATATGATCGCCACGTAAAGTTTTCACTTTTTTCCCATCAACAAAAACGGGCGCTGCTGGACTTTCACCCACTCCAGGCAATGAAATTCCAATATCAGCATGTTTTGATTCCCCAGGTCCATTAACGATGCAGCCCATCACTGCAACCTTCAACCCTTCAACACCAGGGTATTTTTCACGCCACACGGGCATATTTTTACATAAATCGGCTTCAATTTTTTGTGCCAATTGCTGAAAAACTGTTGAAGTTGTCCGACCACATCCAGGACAAGCAGCAACAACAGGTAAAAATTGCCGAAATCCCATCACCTGCAAAAGTTCTTGACCAACTTTCACTTCCCGTGTCCGATCTCCACCAGGTTCAGGCGTTAATGAAATACGGATTGTATCCCCAATCCCTTGCTGTAATAAAATTCCCAAAGCAACAGAAGAAGAAACAACACCCTTTGTTCCCATCCCTGCTTCTGTTAATCCCAAATGCAGTGCATAATCACAACGTTCTGCCAAACTGCTGTAAACTGCAATAAGGTCTTGCACATCACTCACTTTAGCAGAAAGAATAATTTTATCACGTCCCAAACCCATCTCTTCAGCCCAAAGAGCTGAATGAAGAGCTGACTGAACAACAGCTTCCCGCATGACCTCAGCAACAGATAAAGGGGTTGTTTGTCGAGCATTCTCATCCATCAACTGTGTCAACAACACATTATCAAGAGATCCCCAATTCACACCAATACGAATAGATTTACGATACCGACAAGCAATCTCGATAATTTCAGCAAATTGACGATCCTTTTTTGCACCAAAACCAACATTTCCAGGATTGATCCGATATTTTGCCAATGCCTCAGCACAAGCAGGATGTTCTGCTAAAAGCTTGTGACCAATATAATGAAAATCGCCCACCAACGGCACAACAATGCCTAACCGTTCTAGCCGCTCCCGTATTTTTGGCACCGCAGCAGCAGCTTCATCCCGATCAACAGTTATTCGAACCAATTGTGAACCTGCCCGCCAAAGAGCAGCGGTTTGCGCAACGGTTGCATCAACATCAGCAGTATCCGTATTGGTCATTGACTGAACAACGATTGGGTTTTGACCACCAACCATGACATCACCCACTGCAACAGCAACAGAGCGGCGGCGTTCAAAAGGTTTAGATAAATAATACGCTGTGCTCATCAAGTCCTCAAATTTTCAAAACCTGCACTCTCGATCATCATTATGGCAACACTTATCAAAGTATAGTTTTTAAAAAAAAGATGAAAGAAAATTACCTCATTTAGCCAAAACTCTTGATTGTTCCCATGGGTGATTGAAATAGCGCACTCTATGCAACTTTTTAATTTTTAAGCCGTTATACCAAAACCCCAAAAACAATTCCAATAATAACAAAGTAGTATAAAACATGAAGGAGTCAAAAAATGTGTCTATTTTCGATTCATTCCAAAAATGCTAAAATTAAAAAACGCATTGCACAATTAAAAAATGAACTCATTCCCACGCATCATTGGCACTCTCACAACAGCAGCTTTGATAACATCTCTGATATGCTTGACACATGGAAGCAAAAAGGCTGTCATGCGCTTTTCCATTTAAACGAGCAAGCGACAGAATTGAAGAAAAAAGCAAAAGAAAATCCTAAAACAACCCTTGCATTAGCTGCAAGCGTAGCTTTAGCGAGTTTTTTATTGATACGTAAAAAATAAAAACACGCCAACGCCCTCTCACTTTGTAATGTCCACCCTTAAAGTGGACATTTTCTATATCTCTAAAACAACGCTACACAAACAATGTAAGGTTTTTGGCAATATAAGATTTTGGGCAATAAATATTTCAGGTTAGAAACAGTATTTTTATGATACGCATCATGATAAACCAAACGAAATCTTCTAAGGTAAACGCCCACTTGCTATAAGAGAATGGGATAAAAATCAAACTAAAAAGAACCAAAACTTTAACCTCCAGAAGCGCGCTGCGCAGTATCTACATATGTAACTACAGACATACCAGGAATAAGCTTTTCAGCACCTTCCTGCCCAGGATCTAAAGCAATACGAACCGAAACACGTTGCGCAATCTTGATAAAATTACCGATTGCCGTATCCGTTTTTAATAATGAAAATTCTGAACCTGTCGCAGGTGCAAAACGATCCACACGCCCTGTTAATTTCTGATTATTCAACGCATCCACAGAAAAGACAACAGGTTGTCCCACCCGCATTTTAGACAGTTGCGTTTCTTTATAATTAGCAATAATCCAAATATCATCAGAAATAACTGACACCAATTGCGTATTAGGAACAATATATTGCCCTACCCGTGCCCCAACCACTCCAATATACCCCGTTCGAGGGGATACAATCTTCGTGTGATTCAAATTGAGCTTAGCCAATTCAACACCAACACTTGCTCCTGCAACTTCTGACTGTAAACTTTGTCGCTCAAGATCCAATTGCTTTCGCAATTGACGTTTTGTATCCAGTGCTTCCAATAATTGTGAAAGAGAACGGGAACTTGAATTTGCACTGCCATCAAAGCTTAATTTTTTGTTATGTCCAGGAATAACATTAGAGAATGTTTGAGACCGTGCCAGTTCGGCTTCAGCTTTGTTAATTTCCCCCTGCAAAAGCTGAGCTTGCAATGCAATACTGGCAAGTTTTGCATTTTTTGAATCAAGAACAGCCTGTGCCTGTGCCAGCTGTTGCTTAAAGAGAGAATCATCGAGTTTAAACAACAGCATTCCCTGTTCAACTTTTTGATAATCTTGAACATAAATCTTTTCAATCACCCCAGAAATCTGCGAGCTTACAAGAGTCACATTGCCTTTAATTGAAGCATTATCCGTCATCTGAATTGTACTGACAAAGGGGGGAAGTCTCCAAGCCCACAAAATCAACAAAATCCCAATAACACCTGATAAAAAAGTAACAATCGTCGCCTTTGATCGCAATGCTCTTATCATTTTTACTCCTCTTTATTAATATTGGCTTGCTTTGTGAATGCAACCAAAGAGCGTGATTTGAAAATAATTTTTACAAGAAAAACAATAAATACAACCATCGCAATATAAAAATAAAGCCGAAAAACATCGCTATAAGCCAAAATATTTGCCGTTAACCGAAGCTTTTCAATGAGCCAAGAATCTGGTTGATCTCCCAAAATATGAAGAACAGAAGCATTGTAAGAGGACGAAAATAAGGCATCTATCTCACTTGAAACGAGCGGATCTGTTACCACAATATTTTGTGATAAGTGCTCAAAATGCTTATGGGCAAAAACCAACTGCAAACTGCCAAAAAAAGCTGAACTCATCAACCCTCCTGTTACTTGTGTCAGCAAAAAAACAGCAATAAAACTTAACATATAACTAGGACCTCGCGCGCTGGACACCACAAATCCCTTTAAAAGAGCAGGCGGCAAAAAAAGCGCATAACCAAAGCCGATCAATCCTTGACTTAACATCATGTCTTTTGGACATGTTAGCTGGCTCAAATAACTGTCTAGATAAGACCCAAGAGCCAAACAACTCAAAGACAAAAGATAAAAATAGTCCTCCCGACCCTCACGCAGAAAAAAGACACAAACCCCTCCTCCTAAAAGGGTGCCAAATATAACTGCAAGATATACAGGTGCCATTTCAGAGTTTAATAAACCAAAAAGATTAAAAAACTCTGCTGCTAATGTTAAGTGCTCCGATAAAAGAACACGAAAGACCAATAAAATGAGAACCGATTGCAGCATCTCTTTACTGAAAAGCCAACGTAACTCAATTAGCGGTTTTTCTCTATTCAGCTCTAGAATCGTTGCCGTGACCAAAGATAAAATAACAAGTACAAGCCCCCAACCAATCCATGGTGCTTCATACCACCAGTACAATTTGCCAACAGACATAATCACTGCATTGACCCCAAGACCAAGTGCAATCAAACTGTAACTTATCCAATCTAATTTTTTAATGACCTTGTTACGTGCAACGGGAGTCAGCGGAAGAGAAAAGATACACCCCAAACTCATGAGAACCAACCCCATCTCCATTGCTGAGAGACTAGAAAATCCACTATCTAGCAAATCAGGCGAAATCAAACCTGACAAAGGAGCTGCTAAATTCGCGCTCATATAATTTAAACTAAGGCCAATGGTAAATTTTTTTGCTGGTGCAAAAGCCTCCATCATATAAAGAAGCGCGAGTGATGCCAATGGTGCCGCAGCAATACCAGCAAAAAAACGAATAATCAGTGCCGAACGCAGATCAGTAACAAATAACTGCAAAACACAGACCAACACAAATCCAAGAGTTGATAACTCCGCAAAAGCACGAAGCCCAAACTGGTAGCGGATCTTCATCAACATGATCGCAACACTTACATTGGGTGCCATATAGGCAGCAATCAACCATGTTGTTTCAGTCATTGTTGCATGAAAATCACCTGTCAGCTGAATAATGTTCGATTGAACAACATTCGCTCCCAAACCATAAGCCCACTGCAAAATAAAAGAAGCGAAAATGTAAACAAAACATTTCGGCAAAGGTCCTGCAAAAATTACACCTGGATTGGGAAAAGGCACAGCCTTTTTGGCAGACATAACCGTACCTTTTTTGCCGCTCATGTCGCCTTTTCCTGCATGACCTGTTATGCCTCCATTATTACACCATCAATGGTTGCCAAGTTATAAAAAAGGTCCTCTTTATAACTTGCCTCATCATTTGAATGCTCTGCTAACGTTGCCCGAAGCTGTAAAATCTTCTGTTCTAACGCATCAAAGGAAAGTTGTTCAACCGCAACCACTTTCTCTGCCAAAAGAGAACAACCTGAAGAGCTAATATCTGCAACCCCTCCACAAACAGCAAACAGCTTTTCTCCTGAAGAGGTTATAACGCGAACACTGCCCAACACAATGCTTGCCACTAAAGGCGCATGATGCGCCATAACCGTTAGAGTTCCTGACGCTGAAGGAAGAACAACAGATGTCACCTCTTCTGAAAAAACAAGCTTTTCAGGTGACACAAGCTCAAACAAAAAATGCTCTACTTTATTGTTTTCCACAGCAGCCTCCACACAAGGTTCACTCTAAGAACCTGTTGTCATCTCTACAACAAGCACTCGTCAAAGATTTTTCTTAAGAAGAGGCTTCCGCAATGAGACGTCTTCCTTTTTCAATGGCTTCATCGATCGAACCGACCATATAAAAAGCTGCCTCTGGCAAATCATCATAATCACCAGCACAAAGACCTTTAAACCCTTTAATTGTGTCTTCTAAAGGCACGAGTTTTCCTGGTGAACCAGTAAAGGCTTCAGCCACATGGAAAGGTTGCGAAAGGAAACGTTCAATTTTACGCGCCCGCCCCACCAGCAACTTATCATCTTCAGAAAGTTCATCCATTCCAAGAATAGCAATAATATCCTGCAATGATCTGTACCGTTGCAAAATAGTTTGCACCTGATTTGCGACAGCATAATGTTCCTCACCCACAATTAATGGATCTAACATACGTGAGAAAGAATCGAGTGGATCAACCGCTGGATAAATACCCTTTTCAGCAATTGAACGCGAAAGAACTGTTGTTGCATCCAAATGAGCAAAAGATGTCGCAGGTGCTGGATCAGTCAAGTCATCTGCTGGAACATAAATAGCCTGCACAGAAGTAATAGACCCTGTTTTCGTACTGGTGATACGTTCTTGTAAAGCACCCATATCCGTTGCCAAGGTTGGCTGATAACCCACAGCAGAAGGAATACGTCCTAAAAGAGCCGAAACTTCAGCTCCTGCCTGTGTAAAGCGGAAAATATTATCCACGAAGAAAAGAACATCTTGTCCTTCATCACGGAAGCTTTCTGCAATGGTCAATCCAGAAAGAGCAACACGTGCACGTGCCCCTGGTGGCTCATTCATTTGCCCGTAAACGAGTGCACATTTTGATCCTTCCGTTGAACCATTATTATCTTTCGGATTCACGTTCACACGGCTTTCAATCATTTCATAATAAAGATCATTTCCCTCACGTGTACGTTCTCCAACACCAGCAAACACTGAATACCCACCATGAGCCTTTGCAATATTATTGATAAGCTCCATAATGAGAACGGTTTTACCAACACCAGCACCCCCAAACAAACCAACTTTACCACCTTTAGAATAAGGCGCTAATAAGTCTACAACCTTAATACCTGTGACCAGAATTTCTGAGGCAGTTGACTGCTCAACATATTCAGGAGCATCTTGGTGAATAGAACGTGTTTTGGTCGCAGCGATTGGTCCAACATTATCAACGGGTTCTCCAATCACATTCATGATACGACCAAGCGTTGCTTCCCCAACAGGCACATTGATCTGTGTTCCTGTATCAACAACCTTTTGACCACGCATAAGACCATCCGTCGTATCCATGGCAATTGTACGCACTGTGTTCTCACCCAAATGCTGTGCAACTTCTAAAACCAATCGATTGCCTAAATTTTCTGTTTCTAATGCGTTTAAAATATTTGGTAACGCACCTTCAAATTGCACATCAACAACAGCACCAATAACCTGCGTAATTTCACCAACTGAACCTTTTGTAAACAAATCTTTAGGGGCAGGAGACGCAGAAGTTGAAGAATCTTTTGTGCCAACTTGAGATTTCGAGGCGGTTTTTTTCACGCTTGAGCGAGCAGCTGATTTCTTTTCCTCAACTTTTGATGCTCCTTTGCTTGACGTCACTGCTTTTACCATCAATCCTCACCTTTTCAATTTAAAGCGCTTCAGCGCCCGCAATAATTTCGATCAATTCTGTCGTAATCTGTGCCTGACGCTGACGATTATAAGTCACCGTCAATTTATTAATCATTTCACCCGCATTACGCGATGCGTTGTCCATAGCACTCATCTTCGCACCCATCTCACCAGCGACATTTTCAAGCAAGGCTCGAAAAATTTGCACTGAGAGGTTACGAGGAACAAGCTCATCCAAAAGAGAGGCTGCATCAGGCTCATAATCATAAACAGTTGGCTGCAGAATTTCATTTTTATCTGTCTTTCCGGCAACCCCCCCTTCCCCAACAGCCTCTTTTGGAGAAATCGTTGGGATTAAGCGAAAAGCTGTCGGACGCTGATTAATCACCGAAACAAATTCAGAATAAAACAGCGTACACACATCAAATGCACCTTTATGAAACAAATCAACGATACGCTGACTAATCATTGCTGCTTCAGCAAAACCAATCCGCTTTACAGAACGTAAATCAACATGATCTATCATCAAAGCTTTATAATTACGCAGTAAAATATCTGCTCCCTTTTTGCCCACTGTTAAAATTTTAACTATTTTACCAGCAGCAAGCAGAGTTTCAATCTGCTCACGAGCATGACGTGCAATTTGCACATTAAAAGCACCACATAGACCACGCTCAGCAGTACACACCACAAAAAGATGGACATCATCTCGACCTGTTCCACGCATTAAGGGGGGCGCGTCAACGGCATCAACATCAGCTGCAACATTGGCTAAAATAGTAGCCATGCGCTGAGCATAAGGGCGCGCAGACAAAGCCGCCTCTTGCGCACGGTGCAACCTTGCCGCTGCAACCATCTGCATGGCTTTGGTAATTTTCTGTGTTGCCTTAACCGAGGCGATACGGTCTCTAAGATCCTTTAGCGACGCCATTCCAAGTATTCCATCAATTCATTACGAAAACTTTTTCGCATAAGTATTAAGGATAGAAACCAGTTTCTCCTTAATATCATCAGTTATCTGCTTTTGATCGGCTATTGCCTTCAAAAGATCTTGATGGTCATTGCGCAAGAGCGTCAAAAGACCCTGCTCAAACCGACCAACATCAGAAACAGCCAACGCATCAAGGTAACCATTCACACCAGCAAAAATAACAACAACCTGTTCTTCTGTTTTAAGTGGAGAAAATTGCGGCTGCTTTAAAAGCTCAGTCAAACGCGCACCACGGTTTAAAAGACGCTGGGTTGACGCATCCAAATCTGAACCAAACTGCGCAAAAGCTGCCATTTCTCGATATTGTGCTAACTCACCTTTGATCGACCCTGCAACCTGCTTCATCGCTTTAATTTGTGCAGCCGAACCGACACGTGATACCGAAAGACCAACATTCACAGCAGGACGAATTCCTTGATAAAACAAATTGGTTTCAAGAAAAATCTGCCCATCGGTGATCGAAATCACATTGGTTGGGATATAAGCAGAAACATCATTTGCCTGCGTCTCAATGACTGGCAAAGCAGTCAAAGACCCCGAACCATTCTCAGCATTCAGCTTTGCAGCTCGCTCTAAAAGACGTGAATGCAAATAGAAAACATCTCCCGGATAAGCTTCACGACCTGGTGGGCGACGAAGCAAAAGAGACATTTGACGATAAGCAACAGCCTGTTTTGAAAGATCATCATAACCAATCAAAGCATGTTGACCATTATCACGGAAATATTCCCCCATCGCACAACCAGCAAGAGGTGCAATAAACTGCATAGGTGCAGGATCAGAAGCCGTAGCCGCTACAACAATGGAATATTCAAGAGCACCACGCTCTTCTAAAACTTTAACGAATTGCGCAACTGTTGAACGCTTTTGACCAATTGCAACATAAATACAATAGATTTTGTCTTGATCTCGCCCAGCACCCTTTTCGTGGAAGGGCTTTTGGTTTAAAAATGTATCGAGCAAAATCGCTGTTTTCCCTGTTTGGCGATCACCAATCACCAATTCACGCTGTCCGCGCCCAATAGGAATAAGCGCATCAATGGCTTTCAACCCTGTCGACATAGACTCATGCACGGACTGACGTGGAATAATCCCTGGAGCCTTGACGTCAACACGACGACGCTCAACTGCGTTAATAGGCCCCTTTCCATCTATAGGATTTCCAAGCGCATCAACAACACGCCCAAGGAGTTCTGGACCCACAGGAACATCCACAATAGCGCCTAACCGTTTTACTGTATCACCTTCACGGATACCACGATCTGACCCAAAAATCACAACCCCGACATTATCGATTTCCAAATTAAGCGCCATACCGCGCACACCATTTGAAAAGGAAACCATTTCACCAGCTTGGACATTATCCAAACCATAAACGCGAGCAATACCATCACCCACAGATAAAACCGAACCAACC
Source organism: Bartonella propinqua (assembly GCF_047263965.1). Lineage (NCBI taxonomy): Bacteria > Pseudomonadati > Pseudomonadota > Alphaproteobacteria > Hyphomicrobiales > Bartonellaceae > Bartonella > Bartonella propinqua. The sequence goes on from NZ_JBLEBK010000002.1 coordinate 277,090, forward strand.
TCTGAAACTTCAGCCTTTTGGTCAAAGTTCCTGATTTGCTCTTTTAGAATTTTTGAAATTTCAGACGGTCTAATATCCATCAGCTGACCTCTTTTTTCAATGCAAGCTTAAGCGAAGATAATTTTGCCACAAGAGACGTATCAATTTGAGACGACCCTAAGCGAATAATGAGTCCACCAAGAATTGTGGGATCAATAGAGATACGTAGCAAAATTTTTCCCCCAACGACACCTTCTAAAGCCACACGCAACTCCTTCTCTTGACGAGGACTTAACACGCGCGCAGAAATAATTTGCGCCGTAATCTCCCTACGAGATAGGGCAACACGACGTTGAAAAGCATGTAAAATACCAGACAAAGCGCAAAGCCGACGGTTTACTGCAACAACGCGCAAAAAATTACGAATAATCCGACCAGCACCCTCATCAGACAACCCGATAGTTTCGCAAAGAGAACACATAACTTTAACCTGCTCTTTTGCTGAAAAAAACGGGCTTTGCACAAAGCGCTTTAAGTCCTCATTTTGATCCAAAATAACCAAAAAAGATGCGACTGCCTTTTCAACACTTTCAACAGACCCTGCTTCTTGAACAAAATCGAAAAGCGCCTGCGCATAGCGTTGATCTACCAACGGCAGTGGTATAAGAGAAAATGAATCAGACACGCAATACCGCCTCTTTCCCTTGAGCGATTCTCTGATATTTACCAGATGAAGTGGATCAGACATCCTAAATTTTAAGAATCTCCTCCTTAAAACTTAGAACAAAAAAACTTTTTGGTTTTTAGCATAGACACAACCGACTCGCAACACTCCAAATCGATGGTTTTTAAAAATTTTAAATAAAAAATTTAAAACACCCTTGAAAAGGATTTTTTTAATACGCAGCAGCACCACAATTTTTTTTGTATCTCTTTTTTATATCTTCTAACACGCCTTTCAAGCCTCTTTCTTCTGGGCTCTATAGATGAGTTGAAACTTGCCAAAACTGTCTTCTTCAACTTAAAATGCTTCTTGTGTCAAAAGAACCACCCCTATATATAAAAGGAGGCACCATTTCAGATTTACAACGCATCAATGATACTTGTGTATAACTCTTACAAAATCAGAAAACCAATCTTCTTATTCAAAACTTCTCTCTTTATACAACATCCCGTTACAAAACATTCTCCTTTTCAGCATTTTTAGGCAAACAAATTTCCACGTTATGTTGGGTTATTTTCAGAGAAAGCTTTGCGGATCAATATCAATTTGAACCCGCACTGAACTTGGCATTTTGGGTGCATTTGCAAAGATTGCACGAATAAACCCCTGCATATCAAAAGAGCGCTGCCCTTGCAGTAAAAGTCGAAAACGATACCGCCCCCGCACAAGAGCCAACTGTGCCTCTGCTGGTCCCATCAGCGAGACATTTTTTTCTCGTGGCGCGGCTTGACGTAACGCACGCGCATAATGTTCTGCTATTTGGCGCTTTTCTGAAGACACAATCAAAGAGGCAAGACGTCCATAAGGTGGGAGATGATAGTGCTGACGCGTTGCAATCTCGTGCATATAAAAATTTTCACGTTGTTGCGAAAGCAAAGCTTGTATCACTGGATGGTCAGGTTGATAGGTCTGCACTATGCCTAAGCTTTCCAGCCCCATACGCCCTGCCCTGCCTGTAACCTGAGACAAAAGCTGAAACGTGCGTTCAGCAGCACGTAAATCACCATTAGCAAGACCAAGATCGGCATCAATGACCCCAACCAACGACAACTCAGGAAAATGGTGCCCTTTAGCGACTAACTGCGTCCCAATAATAATGTCAACATCCCCATTCGCAATTGCTTGCAATTCGCTTCGCAACTGACGAATCCCACCTTTGAGATCGGTTGACAAAATCAACAACCGCGCCTGTGGAAAAAGCATCCGTGTTTCTTCAGCAATTCTTTCCACACCTGGTCCACAAGCCACGAGATGATCTAAAGTTCCGCATTCAGGACATGCCTCTGGAAATGGCTGATGATAGCCACAATGATGGCATTTAAGCTGACCTTGCAAACGATGCTCAACCAACCAACTCGAACAATCTGTACAATGAAAACGATGTCCACAAATGCGACATAAAGTTAAAGGCGCATAACCACGTCGATTAAGAAAAAGAAGCGCCTGCTCACCTTTTTTTATGGTTTGCATCAAAGCATGTTCAAGAATAGAGGAAATAAAACGTCCTCTTTGCACCCCTCCTTTACGCATATCAACCACCTGCAACTGTGGAAGTGCTGCTGCTTTAAAACGTGATGGCAAATTAACCTGCCGATAACGCCCCCACAAGACATTTGCTTGACTTTCAATCGACGGTGTCGCTGAAGATAAAATCACAGGAAAATGTTCGAAAGAAGCCCGTGCAACTGCCATATCACGTGCATGATAAAAAATGCGCTCTTCCTGTTTATAAGCACCATCATGCTCTTCATCAACAACAATGAGCCCAAGCTCTTGAAAGGGTAAAAAAAGTGCCGAACGTGCCCCCGCAACAACCCGCACCCGCCCTTCTGCCACTTGCCGCCACACACGCTCCCGACGACGCGGTGCCAAATCTGAATGCCACTCTGCCGCTGATGCTCCAAAACGCGCACCAAAACGGTCTAAAAATTGCTGTGTTAAAGCAATTTCTGGCAATAAAATTAAAACTTGCTTGCCACACTTCAGCGCTTGAGCAACCGCTTCAAAATAAACCTCCGTCTTTCCTGACCCCGTAACACCATCAAGCAAAAAAACTTGAAATTGAGAAGATAAAACACCTTCTCGCAGCAGTGTTGCTGCTTCACTCTGCCTGCCTTCTAACACGGGAGGACAAAAATCGGGGTTAGGCATCGCAACAAGAGCAGGCGCTGGTATCATAACCTCTTCAAAAATCCCAAGCGACTTTAACCCTTCAACAACGGAGACAGAAACCCCTGCCGCATGCGCAAGACCAGAGCGTGTCCAAACCATACCATCGCGCACGAATTCCAAAACCCGTGATCGCGCTGGTGTTAAACGCTCTACATCTCCTCCACAATAGCGCAACCCTTGCATCTGCGCTTCTGGCTCTAAAGCAGCTGGAACACTTAAAACCAATCGCGCAACAAGACCAAAAGGCGTCATCGTATAGCGACTGACAAAGCGTAAAAATGTGATCATTTCCGCTTTTAATGGTGGACAATCAAAAACATGCAGGATAGAGCGCAATTTTTCACGCGCCACAGGTGCAGCCATTTGCTCCATTTGCGCTGTTGGTTTTTCAGCTTCCACCACAAGACCACAAACTTCACGCCCCATCACTGGAACACGCACAAAAGAACCAACCTCGACCTCCATAGGAGATGGAACTTCATAACTATAAGCATGAGTAACAGGAACAGGTACCAAGACCGAAACAACTTTTCTTTCTGTCACGTTTGACTGCACCTTTTGTACCAACTTTTTATACGCATTCTTTTATACAAATATTATTCTTACATTACTCTTGCATTTTATTTTTCGACATATTTCCCATTGTAAAAAATCTTTTTTGCGTAACTTTACCAATCTGCCAATCTGCCAATCTGCCAATCTGCCAATCTGCCAATCTGCCAATCTGCCAATCTGCCAATCTGCCAATCTGCCAATCTGCCAATCTGCCAATCTGCCAATCTGCCAATCTGCCAATCT
>NZ_JBLEBK010000003.1:0-253998 GCF_047263965.1 Bartonella propinqua
TGACTAAGGCTGCTTAACGTTATGGGGGTGCTGTCTCCTCCCTAGCATCCCCGCCCTCTCTCATAACAACTTTTCATTAAATGCGTGATTCACGTCACAAGTGAATTGCATCTAAAATTAGGAGACTAAATATGGCTCACCGTCAACCTACCATAACCCAGCCAGCGATTGCTCGTGCTTTAAGAGAAGCCAAAAAACAAGGAGCCGAAGTTGTAGAAATCAAACCCACTGGCGAATTGTTAATCTATCTTAAAACTGGAATCGAAGTTCCTAAGACAGCTACCCATCCAGACAGTTTATTAGAGTTGTCAAAAGACGAGTATTACGAAGCTCTTTTCTCTAAGCTGTGAAATTACCATGCCTAAACCACGTCCCCCTCATCTTGTTAAACAAATCACCCAGCATGGTAAAATTGTATGGTATGTACGTATCGGTCATGGATCACGACGTAGAGTGCATGGAACCTATGGAACGCAAGAATTTACTGACAGCTACAAAAGAGCGCTTGCTGAATTGCAAGGTATCATCCCTCCTAAACCTAAAGTAGGAAAACTTATTGAAGGTTCATTTGCATGGCTTCTCAAACAATATTTTAACAGCGTCAATTGGCATAGTCTTGCTAAAGGTACAAAAAAACAAAAAGAACATATTCTGATGAAAGTTTCCGACTCCATAGGAAATATTCCATACAAAGCAATTAAAAAAACGCATATCATAGCTAGTGTTGAACGACGTAAAGAAACACCCGGAACTGCTAAAAATTTTCTAAGAACAATGAGCAGCCTCTTTAAATGGGCAATCGATCAAGGATTTTTGGAAAATAACCCAGCCTTAGGAATTAAAAGTCCACCTCTCAAAAATAAGAATGGATTTCCTGCTTGGATAGAGGAAGACGTAGAAAAATATTATAATCAATGGCATCATGGTACGCATGAACGCGTTTGGATTGATGTCCTTCTTTACACAGGTTTAAGACGCGGTGACGCAGTACGAATTGGTTGGAAAGATGTAAAAGATAATATCATTCATTTAAAAACGGAAAAAAGCAAATTTCAAACAGATGTCTTTCTTCCTATTTTGCCTGAACTTGCAGAAACACTTGCAATTGGTCCTATCGGAGATGAAACATTCATTTGTGGAAAAAGCGGAAAAAAATTTAGCAAAGAAAGCTTTGGTGTTCTATTTTATAAAGCGTGCACACAAGCTGGCATTAAAAAATCAGCACATGGATTAAGAAAATTAGCAGCAACACGTGCTGCCAATTCAGGTGCAACCTTATCGCAATTAAAAGCACTTTTTGGCTGGACAGAAGACAGTATGGCGTCTCTTTACACTAAGAGTGCTGACCGCAAAAGACTCGCTCTCGAAGCAATCAAAAAGCTTCAAAAAAATGAGGGATAGACCCCAAAAAAACTTAATAGAATCAACAACCATACAACTCCCTCACATTGAGTTAACACATTGATTTTATTTGGTATTGATTACTCTACCGCAAACAATAACGCAGCAACTGCACGATCTTCAGCTAACAAAACATTAAATGTACGCACTGCTGCCCCTGTACTCATTGTGTCTGATGAAATATGCTTTTCCCATAAAAGCACCCGTAACTCTTCAGGTAACCTTAATAATTCGGTTCCCGTACCTATCAATAAAACTTCAATTCCTTCTGACTCTTTTAAAACACGAGATATATCTTTTGGAGTGGGGATAGGTTCTGCCATATCGATACCATAGATACCCGATGGTACACAAATAATAGAACCTTTATGTGACATATCAGCAAAACGAAACCCACCATTCCCATAAGCGTCAATAGGTGCCCGCCCTGGAAAATGCGCCTCACGAATTTGAATTGCATGAAACATACCTAAATGTCCTTTATTTAAAACCCCAATTGCGCTTTCCCTTATAAATCACACAAAGGAGTGATAATAAAACACTGATATATTAATAATAACCCATATAGCAATGTTAACGCAAAATTTTCATATCAAAACACTACCCACGACAATACAAAAAGCAATACATGAAAAATGTTTCAAGACAATATAGAGAAATTTACAATAAGACGCGATCAAATACCACATCCATTTAAACATACAAATTTAAAAAAGAAAATTTTATCTTAGTCTATTTTACTCAAAAATAAGCAATTTCCGCCATACGCAACAATGGCATCGTTTAAAGGGTAGTAAAAATTGTCTCAATACTCCATAATTGAAACAATTTTTTAAAATGACCTCACACAGAATAAAAAAGATATAATGTTTGTTTCCCAACCATAAAATAACCCATCTAAGCAGAATGGCTTTTATATAAAAGCCATTCGCCTTTACAAAAATCAGTTTAAAAACTTAATAAACTGTAACTATACTTTAAGGTTTGTCTTCTTTTGACGCAGCTTTTGCCTCATCAGATTCCCCTACACTTGCCTTCATTGTAGTTTTAGACTTTTGCGGTGCTTTTATTTTAGTATCAAGTTTTGATTTCTTTTCCGCAATAGGTTTGCCTTTAACGCGAACATCCGCCAATGTTGAACGAATAACGCGAATATGCACACCATCACTAATTTCAACCTCTAATTCATCACTCTCATTATGGACTTTCGTCACCTTTCCTATAATACCACCCCCTGTTACAACTGTATCACCACGACGTACAGCACTAAGCATTTCTTGCCGTTTTTTCATTTGTGCACGCTGTGGGCGAATAATAAAAAAATACATAATTCCAAAAATTAAAATGAACGGAACAAAGGTAACAAATGAGACCCCGTTGGAAACACCGCCTGCAACTTGAGCATAAGCGTTGGTAATAAACATTTTTATCTCCTATAGATTAAACTTCAGGTCTTTCCCACTTTACTAAAATAAGTTTTTTTTAAATATTACACATATCGATAACTACACAACGTAGCTGTAATCTTACCAAAAAGTAATAAATCCTCAAGAAACAGAAGGCAACAAGCAAAAATTTCTAAAAAACAGATTTATTCTTTTACAAATATAAATATTTTTACTATTCAAAAAAACAAATGATACAAAATGACTTTTTATTCTCTAATTGAAAGAAGGATCAACTACCTTCAAACGTATAGAACTGTTGGCTCAAATATGCATGATTAGATTGAATCTATCGATTGTTTGACTTAAAATCTATATGAGCTATAAATTTCTTAAATAAAACCATTATTAATCAGTTTTCTAAATATTTGATAGGATCGACAGGTATACGATTTTTACGTACCTCAAAATGGACACGTGGAGTCTTAACATTTCCTGAAACTCCAGACTTAGCAATCTCATCACCACGCCGTATCCTTTGTCCTCTGTTAACAACGAGTTTACTATTATATCCGTAAACAGTGATAATATCATCTTCATGTCGAATCATGACAACATTACCGAGATCTTTTAACCCATCACTCGCATAGATAACAACACCATTTTCCGCAGCTTTTACCGATGAGCCTACAGGCACAGCGATATCTATTCCCCGATTAATTTCTGTCCCTTTTTTTTGACCAAACTGACTTAATAAACGCCCTCGTACTGGCCAACGCATCTTAGAAATTCCTGTTGCTTGCAAAGGAAGCTTATTATTTGTACGAGGAACTGTATCTGATAGACCATTTCCGTGACTCAACGCTATCATCTGTTGAGAAGAATTTTTTTGAATATCTGATTTTCTAATTTTTTCAGAAGGTACAACTGGTGCAGGCTTCTTATATGTAGGTGGAATCTTTTCGTATTTTTTGGAAGATCTAGCTTGAAATGAAGATTTTTGTGCTGATGCAAATAAATTATTATTTGTTGCATTTGAATCCGCTACTGTACGCTTGCTTGGAATTGTAAGAATCTGACCAATATAAATAGAGTTATTTTTTATGCCATTTGCTAATTTTAATGTATCAATACTAACCCCCGTTTGATGCGCAATGCTTAATAATGTATCCCCACTCTGAACAATATAAGAATTTTTCCGAACAACAGAAGTATCGCTCACTTGTGAACGAGAGAGCGTTCCAAGATTGCGTGGCGGCTCCCCTATAATTTGCCCATCAGAAACAGATTCTCTGCCTTGTGTTGAAGAGTTATACGGAGTACTGTCATAGCTCCATTGATCACTACTTGACTCCACAGGCGGTAATTCAGTGCTTTGTATCATGTCACCATATGATAGCATCTGCGGATCATCAGAAAAAACTGCAGATTCATCTGATCGAGCAGAAACTGCATGATGAGAGAAAAAATTATCGAAACGTTGCGTACCAGAACTACACCCTGCAATAATCACTGTTATCACCAAAAAAGCTATACATTGAAAATTACGCTGAAAAATATTACCTAAAGTTTTGAAATACATAATTTTTCTCATCCGCCAATATTCAATTCACTTTATTAAAACTTTTTAATATTACCTAAGAGTTAAAATCAGGTATTTTTCACATAAATATCTTGACAATAAAATCAAAATGAATTTATCATTGAAGAGTGTGAAGGTTCTCGTAATACTGTAATTTCAAAGTACCTCTGCTATGCCTTCAATAAAAGGTTGGTAGCGGACTTGAAACATTTTTGAGCGTTCAAATTGAGTGCCAACTTTTGTATAACGCGTAACCATTTGTACTCCTTCATCTGGACCTATAGCTTGAATAAGAATCCCATTTTCAGCTAAAAGTTCTAAAAACCCTTTTGGTTCACGAGAGCATGATGGCCAAATAAGGATACGATCAAATGATCCTAAACCTGTTACAGTACGGCTTCCATCAATTTGCCTTACAATGATATTTTCAATTCCTAAAGTTTGAAATTTTTGTCGTGCCAAATCAACAAGTGTTTTATAGCGATCAATTGTTATCACACGGTCACTAAGACATGCCATAAGAGCTGTACAAAAACCAGAACCTGTACCAATTTCTAAAACACGATGTTTCTTTTTTAACGATAACGCAAAAAGAATCAGGAGCTGCTCCTCTAAGCGTTCAATATATTCACCACACTCAATTGGAATCACTTTATTATCATAAGCATTGTTGAGCCAAGGAGCTGCAACAAACTGTTGACGTGAAATCCTCTCAAATGCTGTAAAAAAGCGAACATCATCAATGCCTTTACTACGCATTTTCAAGACAAGAGCTGCCAATTTTTCACGAAATCGTAAAACACCCTTTTGCTCCATAGTATCATTTGCTCTCCAATGGAGTAGTTATTTTTCTGTGTAGGTAAGCTATTTTTTTAAAAACAACAAAACTTTGCGTTTGCATGCCATCATCTGTTAGCGATAAACACATATTGGTTCTCCTTTTGCAAAATCAAGCAGTAATACAACACACGCCTCTCATATAGGGCTGTAAAACATCTGGAACAATAATTGACCCATCAGCCTGCTGATAATTTTCAAGAATAGCGATAAGACAACGACCAACAGCCGTACCAGAACCATTGAGACTATGAACGAAATGTAATATTTTATCACCTTCTTTACGATATCGAGCATTCATACGCCGCCCTTGAAAATCTCCACAAACTGAACAACTGGAAATTTCACGATAGCACTCCTGACCAGGGAGCCAAACCTCAATGTCATAAGTTTTACGTGCAGCAAATCCCATATCACCAGTAGAAAGAACTACCGTACGAAAAGGCAAATTAAGCCGTTTCAACACATCTTCTGCACATTCTGTCATGCGTTCTAGTTCAATTAAAGACTGCTCTTCGGTAGTAATTGATACCATCTCCACTTTCCAAAATTGATGTTGGCGCAACATACCACGTGTATCACGACCTGCAGAGCCTGCCTCTGAACGAAAACAGGGAGTCAAAGCAGAAAATCGCAACGGCAAATCCGATTCTTGAAGAATCTCATTGTTTACTAAGTTAGTTAACGGTACTTCTGCTGTAGAAATAAGCCACCGACCATCTGTAGTCCGAAAGAGATCATCAGCAAATTTTGGTAACTGAGCTGCTCCGTAAACACTTTCATCACGCACAAGAAAAGGTACTGAAACCTCTGTATAACCATGCTCCTCAACATGCACATCCAGCATAAACTGACCCAATGCGCGTTCAAGCCGTGCCAATGCTCCTGAAAGAACTGTGAAGCGTGTACCAGACAAACGACTTGCCCGCTCAAAATCCATCTGCTTAAGGTTTTGACCAAGATCAAAATGTTCCTTTGGTGTAAAGTCAAACGTTGGAGGTGTACCAAAATGTCGAATAACAACATTATCGCTTTCATCTTTACCTTTTGGAACATCATCCAATGGAATATTCGGGAGTACTGAAAGAGCTTTCTCAAAGCTCTCAGTTAACCGCTTTTCTTCTGCTACAGCAGAAGAAAGAAAAACTTTAATTTCTTCAACCTCAGCTTTAACACGTTCAGCCATTTTTTGGTCACCCGCAGCTAAAGCCTGTCCTATTTCTTTTGACGCCGCATTACGGCGTTCCTGCGCAAATTGCACTTTAGCAACATACGACCGACGCTCAAGATCAAGTTTTATTAACCTTTCAGCTTGCGGCTCAATACCTCTGTTTGCTAACGCTTCATCTAATTTTTCAGGGTGTTCACGAATCCACTTAATATCAAGCATCAAAATTCCTCATTTGCATCGTTTTTTAATCCCTTACCATACAAGATATAAATTTTTATGAAGAGGTTTTTTATTTTTTTTCAGTAAGCAATTAAAATTAGAATTTCGTAAAACTCTATTATAAGTAAAACCACTGCAAACATAAATCTAATGGAATGATTATTGCTATAACTATAAAAAACGGAGATAGCTCACTTTTATTTGGATACCAAAACATAAGATGTTTTAAATTTAGCTTTCATTCAAAAATCAATGATAAGGAAGAAATTGCCAAAAAAATTTAAACTAAAGTACTATCAGCGCTCAAAAAGCATCAACAAACGCATCACCAACCAAAATAAAATAATTCCACCAATAAAAAATGAAAAAAAGCTATACGCTTATTTTCATAAAGCCTAACTGTAATAAAGTTATAAAACTGAAAATCTGTATAAGGAAAAGGAAAACATAGCTACATCAAAAGCAGAAAATTCTATCTTCCTTAAAGAGGATTTTTTTATATTTGTGTTAATTGCAGATGAATATTTTTACTTTATCCACCTAACAATTGTTATTGTCTACGGATAAAGTCATAAAAAACGCAATCAAAATAGAAATAATTCGCCGATGAAATTCAGTTAAGTATTCTAAAAGCAGCGTTATATTGGCGTCAACTTTATCTTTTTAGGATTTTCATGATGCACTTCTTTTCTCTTTAAAAACGACTAAAATGCTCCCAAAATTATGAAAATTATTAGATATTATTCAATTTTCATAAGATTTTTTTTATTACACTTTAAAAACTTTTTATCTTTTTTAAGTTCAGAGTATGTGTGCTTACACCAAAACTCTCATCTCCTTTTACAGCTCGTAAAATAGGATTGAAAGTCTTTTTTAAATTCTTGTGCAAATTAAGGATACGAATATCTGATAATGTTTTTTGTATCATCAAGCTCAATTTATCTCATTGCATCACCAAATTAATGATAAAATTCATTTATTGTTGAACGCACATAGGTATTGCTTTTACCACTCTGCTTAACGTTTTAGAAAAATCTTTTAGCACAACTACAACAATGAAAGTAAGATTACGGAAAACCCTCCCTCATCAATTTCAAACATTGTTTATATGCGCGTTATTTTAAAAAAATAATGCACAATTATAATAGTGCTTTTGTTACTTTATAAACCATTTTTATAAATAGGTATCTTAACTACTTCATAAAAAAAGAATCTTTTTTGCAAGCTTTGCTGATAACGATTAATATCCAATATCAACTATCTGAAAATAAGTAACCATTTCATACTTATCCTCTAGACTGTTCTCTTCTTCCCTCATATCGTTTAAAAAGCTTTCATATTCTTAGCAACATCATCCATTAACTTAGAAACTTTTTCACACCCAAAAAGTACAAGGATAATCATGAAAATAACAATCAAACATGTTGGTAAAAAATACTCCTCATCACTCCCTCTCCATAGTTTTATTCACGCTCACTCTGTAAGGAAATATACAAAGTATCACTATATTAAACTTTATATTTTTATCAAATGAAAAGCTATCGCACACTTTTTGTTACAGTTTAGCTGTCCCTATCAACAATTTTTTCAACACGTTATAATAAGGTCAGATAAACACAAAATAAAAAGTAATAAGTATCTTTAAATAAAAGTTAAAAGATTTGAAAACTCTTCTCTTAAGGAAACTTCATCTGATCTATCGGGCTGTGAAACACTATTGCAGGCACCATATGCACGTTCTAGCGCTTTTCCTTCTAAAAATGGAGTTGCATGCGCAATAGCTAGCATCTCTTCCAAATTACCATTACAGTGAAGAATAATATCACAGCCTGCAGCAAAAACTTTACGTGTTAAATCTGAAAAATTTTCCGAAAATATACTCCCTGAAAGAGCTTTCATTGACACATCATCTGACATTAAAAGCCCGTCAAACCCTATCTTCTTACGAACAACATTTTTAATAACTTTCTCAGACAGTGTTGCAGGAATCCTATTATCAATTGCCTCATAAACAATATGTGCAGTCATCGCAGCTGGCAAATTAGCTAAATTTTTAAAAGGTAAAAAATCATACTTTTCTAAAATATCAAGTGGTGCATCGACACGTGCTAATTCAAAATGCGTATCCGAAAGCGCTCGCCCATGTCCAGGAATATGTTTCATCACTGGCAAAACACCTCCATCCAAAAGCCCCTCAGCAGCTGCACGTCCTAAAGCTGTAACTATTTCTCGCTCCTGAGCATAGGCACGTGTTCCAATAACATTATGTGCACCTACCACTGGAATATCTAAAACAGGAAGACAGTTAGCATTTATGCCAAACCTCATTAAATCAAAAGCATGAAGTCGAGACATAACCCATGCAGCACGGACTCCCTTATCCTGATCTTTTTTATATAGCCTCCCCAAAGTTTCAGCTGCGGGATAATGAGGCACCAGAGGTGGAAGCAAACGTTGCACTCTTCCTCCTTCTTGGTCAATAAAAATGAAAATATCATCACGCTCACTTACCTCACGTAAAGACGTGGTAAGTGCCTTGACATCATCTGCTGTACCAATATTGCGTGCAAATAAAATAAAAGCCCAAGGCTTATATTTAGCAATGAACACTTTTTCATCATCTTTCAGGGAAAAACCAGAAATGCTAACGATCATAGCTTTTATTTCTGACATTATCGCAATACCTTGATGCTTATTTTGATCAATAAGCCTTAATTTAATTGAGACAGTTTATACATCTGATGTCAATTTTTAAAAACTATATTTCGGTATCATATATAAAAATTAAAGCCCTAAAAATCTCTTCTCTGCTACGGATACCTAGATCATATTTATGAAATTTTAAATGGAAAAAATTTATATTACCTATAATAAACATGATTAACAATTTGTACTCATATTTAATATATAGCATTAACATGCCCTATCGCATAAAAAAATATTTTTTAACAAGTCATTAAATATGCTCTAAAAATAAAAAACAGCAGCTTTATTTTACGTATTAAACATTATGGCACAGCAAAAAAGCTATGAAAAACTGTTGTCTAAGATACAAAATGAAGTAGAAAATTTTTCTATTGCTCTTAAAAAAACACGAATATTTCTAACTTTTTTACTTTTCTTCATGTTTTAAACACTTCAAATCTGCAAATTAGTTTAGTGCATATCTAAAATAGTTGCTTAATAACTCTTTTTATAGAGTTTTATTATTACAGTATTGCGTGTATTATAAGTACCGATTATACGTAATACCCTTAATGCTATTAGTAAGCTTATCATAAAAACTGTATATAATCGTAAGGCTCTCTATTATGTATAAATTTGAACGAAAATAAATTGGTTCAGAAAAAAACACTGTACTATAGCCTCTTTGATTTTTTTTAACAAAGTTTATTTTAGGCGATTTCTAGTCATCACAGATTTATTATTCTAAAATTGTCTCCATATTTTTAAAAAAATCATAACCTCAAAATCACGCAATCTCATATCATAATGCGTTACTTATAGGAAAAAACCATAATTACGTAAATGATAACACTTGATAAAAAAACTATTTCATATGGAACACACAAAACACCTCTGGATAAACCAAATGAATTTGAAAAATAACACAACTTGTCCCCAAAATGAACGAGAAAAATCATATTTTTTCTCTAACATTACATGGGACAACGCCAATCAGGGAGATGATAAAAGCCAATTCAAAGGCACAAAACTCATACAGGAGTTTGTAAAACATCTTCCACACAAATCAGGGGTTTATCGAATGTTGGATGAGAATGGTGATGTTCTTTATGTGGGTAAAGCGCGTAATCTAAAAAAACGTGTTTCAAACTATACCCGTGAACAGGGACACAATAACCGCATTACCCGCATGATTCGTGCGACATACCATATGGAATTTGTTATCACCCACACAGAAACAGAAGCACTACTCTTAGAAGCTAATCTTATCAAAAGGTTGAATCCACGTTTTAATGTGTTACTGCGTGATGATAAAAGCTTTCCTTATATCATTATCACTGATGATCATCGATCACCTGCACTCTACAAACATCGCGGCGCTCGAACGCGAAAGGCACATTATTTTGGTCCTTTTGCCTCTTCAGGCGCAGTTACACAAACAATCAACGTTTTACAACGTGCCTTTTTATTGCGAACCTGTACCGATGCAGTTCTTGAAAACCGTACACGCCCCTGTTTACTTTATCAAATCAAACGATGTTCTGCACCCTGTACACATGAAATTAATGACGGCGATTATAGAGAGTTGGTTAAAAAAGCAAAAGCTTTCCTTTCAGGAAAAAGCCAATCGGTTAAAAATGATATGGTTCAAGCTATGCACAAAGCCGCAGAAAATCTTGATTTTGAACAAGCAGCATCCTACCGTGACCGCCTATCAGCCCTGTCCCATATACAAAGTCACCAAGGAATTAATCCTCAAACTATAGAAGAAGCAGATGTATTTGCAATTGCGCAGCGAGGAGGAGTAACTTGTATTCAAGTATTTTTTTTCCGTATGAAACAAAATTGGGGGAATCGAGCCTATTTCCCCAAAGCAGATTCATCTTTTTCTAGTACTGAAATTTTAGCAAGTTTCCTTGCTCAGTTTTACGATGATAAACCTATTCCAAAACTCATCCTTTTATCTGAGCCAATTGAAGAAAAAGCACTTCTAACAGAAGCATTCAGTCTAAAAGCAAATCGTAAAATATTTGTATCTTTACCAAAACAGGGAGAACGCAAAACTCTTGTTAATCACGCCTATATCAATGCTTATGAAGCACTTGAACATAAACTTGCTGAAACTACCACACATATAAAACTGCTTCACGGCATTGCCGAAATATTCCAACTTCCTCATACCCCATGCCGTATAGAGGTCTATGATAATTCTCATATTATGGGGACAAATGCTGTGGGTGCAATGATTGTTGCAGGTCAAATGGGATTTATTAAAAATCAATATCGCAAATTTAACATTCGCTCTACCGATATAACACCTGGTGATGATTTTGGCATGATGAAAGAAGTTATTAAACGAAGATTTTCACGCCTTATCAAGGAGCAAGGTTTGCCTAATGAGAACAATAGAGAAAAAAATCAAGGCGATGATCCTATTCCCATTTGGCCTGATCTTATATTAATCGATGGTGGTAGAGGACAAATAAATAGCGTATATACAATATTATCTGAATTAAAACTAGACAATCTTATCACAGTTGTGGGCATAGCTAAAGGTGCTGATCGTAGAGCGGGATGTGAACGATTTTTTATCAAAGGTAAAGCGTCTTTTACACTTCCCCCACGAGATCCTATCCTCTATTTTTTGCAACGTTTACGCGACGAAGCGCACCGTTTTGCAATCGGAACTCATAGAACAAAACGAAAAAAAGAAACATTCAAAAACCCACTTGATGAAATCGAAAATATTGGTCCGAAAAGAAAGCGTGCGTTGCTCCATCACTTTGGGAGTAGCAAAATTGTTGCTGGCGCTTCTATTGAAGATTTAACAAAAGTCGCAGGAATTTCTGCCGCAATTGCACAAAAAATTCATAATCACTTTAATGAAAAATAAGGCTTGTTTCATAATCTTTGCCTTGTTACGTTTATGAAATATATCATATTTTACAAAGAATTGAAAATGACTCTATGAAAAATCATACTTTTTCTTTTCCTAATATTCTAACTTATGCACGGATTATTGCTGTGCCAATGGTTGTTGCATGCTTTTTTTTAGAAGGACGACTACAATCGAGCGATATCGCACGCTGGGTTGCTGTCTCCATTTTTGTGATAGCATCTATTACCGATTTTTTTGACGGTTATCTTGCACGTATTTGGGAACAAACTTCCAATATCGGTCGCATGTTAGATCCAATTGCAGATAAACTTCTCGTATCTGCGTGTTTACTATTACTTGCCGCAGACAGTACTATTGCTGGATGGACACTGTGGGCAGCCATTATCATTCTTTGCAGGGAAATTCTTGTATCAGGATTACGTGAATATTTGGCTGAATTGAAAGTCAGTGTTCCTGTTTCTCGTCTTGCAAAATGGAAAACTTTTGTACAAATGATAGCAATTATCTTTCTTTTAGCAGGACCAGCTGGCAATAAAATTGTTCCTTACACAACGGAATTTGGTATTATTATGTTATGGATTGCAGCTCTTCTCACATTGTGGACAGGATGGGATTATTTTCGTGCAGGACTAAAACACGTTATCCCATAACACATGATAACATCTACACGCCCTTTTAAAGATACAGAGAGTTCTATAACTTCGTAAAGATCCCGAAACATATTGTTTCGAGATTCTCTTGCTTTTATATTTTACACGCTTTTATTAACCAACAATTTCCATTTCAGAAAACCAAAAAGCAATTTCTGTTTTTGCGGTTTCAGTACTATCTGAACCATGAATAGAATTTTCACCAATTGATAAAGCATGTACTTTACGAATTGTCCCTTCCTGTGCATCATTAGGATTCGTAGCTCCCATCACTTCACGATTTTTAGCTATTGCATTTTCACCTTCTAAAACCTGTATAACAGTTGGACCAGAAGACATAAACTCAACCAATTCTTTGAAAAATGGGCGCTCTCTGTGGATAGCATAAAACCTTTCAGCTTCACGCTGGCTCATCCACACACGTCTAGATGCAATAACACGCAACCCTGCATCCTCAAGCATTTTTGTAATTTCCCCTGTTAAATTACGACGCGTTGCATCTGGTTTAATCATTGAAAAAGTACGTTCTACAGCCATTTGACCACCTTTATTTCATTTACAAAATTATTTAGCCGTTCTATAGCGAGCAAGAAGCATCTTGCCAAGTGACTGTGAAAAAATCCGCACTAATTATTTAAAGCTACGTAGTTAGTAACAGAATGAGCTTCAATAAAAAATAGAAATATCCACGATTATTGATCTCTTTCTCATAACATTATTGCTTCTATTATAAAGTCTTGTTGTACTGAATCAGTTACATAACCTCCACTTCTTCTTCTCTAAATTGCTATTTAAGAAGAAAACAAATCAAAAGGAAAAAGCGCTTTTCCCTCTCCAGCATACATTTCTTTAAAATGTTGTTTACATCACTTAACCTCACTTACAAAGCAATCACACACTCATTAAGTATAATCAAAGGACAAACGCATATTTAAAAACTATAGCGGATACCTAAAACACCTTGAAGGGACTGCTTAATCTTGCGCCCCTTGAGATAGTGACCTTCCGCATAAAGCTTTAATCTATCACTAACAGAACCACTCAAACCAATTCCCAATTTACCAAAATTTCCAGATAAATCCGTGATAAATTTATGCTGTTTATTAATCATCGTGTGATTGTTATTGATATTCTCACGCAACCAAGCTGCTGTAATGTAAGCCATCGATGACATCTCTGTGCCAGATCCAAATTCATACCCTAAAGATAATCCAACCTCACTACGTAAGGAAACCGCTCGACCTATATCACCTTTCATTCCATGAGAAAGCTTGATTTTTTTACCTTCAACCTGTAACCACGTTAAGTGAGCATAAGGCTGCATCCAACTGCTCTGCGCCGTCTTAAAACGATAACCTGCTTCAAAGGATGTGCCTACTGCCCACTGGGTATAATCCCCTTGAACAGATAAACCGTTCGTTGAAATAGCCTTCAGATTATTTTTATAATGATTGTATTTCAAAACACCATCTAAATACCACCCACTGTGATCAAAATAAGTCGCATAAGCTCCGATGCTATAACTGTTTATACCACTCGTACCACCTCGTGCATGCGCAACACGTGCCTGGTCATAACCGCCGAAACCGCCAACATAAAACTCTCCATTGGTCAATTCGCTTAAACCATTCACACCCAACACTATACCCGTCTGCTCAAGATTAAAATCTATATGACCTGTAGCAACGTGCTCTTTGCTCTTAATGGCATAAGTCCACAGAGAAGCATTTTTCTTATTTCTGTCTAAAATTCCCCTTCCAGAACGTACAGTTTGCACCTCATTGTTAAAAACAAGTGCAGGAGCAACTGCCATAGACAAAACGGCATCAGTAGAAGGTGTGGTTAAAAAATCAGAAACCTTTATCTCTTCATCCTGCTTTACTTGCGAAAGAAGGGGATTTTGAACACTTGATCGCGCAATCATCTCATCTGCTAAAGACGGAGAAGCAACAGGCTGCAATTTTTGACTTGGAGGCTGAAACCGATTATCCGAACGTGATACTCGAGCAGTTTGATGCTCCGGAGAAGAAATAGAAACTGGCTGTTTTTCCCTCAAATGTCGTGGAGAGCGCGACCTAAGCGCTTTATCGTGACCTCTTACATTATCATTCCCCACAGCGGATCCTCGACTTCGAGAATGAGAAGAGCTTTGATGAGATGACTGACCTACGTTAACAGCCGTAGGCTCCTTTGGTTGCTCACTTACATAGGAAAGTTGATGACTTGAAAGACTGAATGCATCATTCTTTTTACCCAAATACCAAATTGTAACACTATTTCCATTTCCTATGTCCCTCTTTCCCTTTTGCAAACCATACATAAAGACTCCACCATCAACACCTGTAATTTTTTCGCCAGAGTAGTTTGCAAGAGTAAAATCAGCTTTTCCATTTTTGGTTCTATCAGCAACCAAAACGATATAAGAAGAAGTAATACCATTTTTTGAAAGAAAATCTGTAATTTCAGTGCCAGAATCTGCAACGCTTATTTTATGATTTCCCTCCCCATTACTAATCAACAAATAATTGGCATATTGATTTGTACCATTGTACTTACTATATTTACTTCCAGTAGCGTTGATATTAAAATAAAAATTTAAACTACCTGAAAGATCCTCAACGCGAAGTGACAAATGGCGTGGATCGTAAGGGACAGAAGTGAAAAGAACATTTCCTCCCGTGCCACTTAATTTTTCAATCGCAAACCAAGACCTCTTCCTATTATCACGCCTTCCAACATAAAAAATTGTTTCAGGACTTCGCTCTTCCACTAAAAATTGTTCTTCTGTAACGAAATTTGTACTATCGCCAGCATATAAATAGAGATTCCCTTCCCTATTGACCTTTATTTCTTTAATTAATACTCTCGCGCCAACATGTAGCCACGAGCTAGCACCACCATTAATCGTTAAACCATTTATCTTTCCATCAGGATATACTATCTGTGTAGCTCCGCTCTCCAAAAATGTATCTTCAGCCATTCCTTGTGCTAAAACATGTTGTTTACCCCCCTCACCAACCCTAGTACCTGATGCAAAACCACCATTTTTTCCGTTTCCCGTATAAAGATTTTGTTCCCCCCCACTAAAAATTTTTGTACCCCAAGCTTCCCCACCATCATACACATTTTGTTGACCAATAATTCCATTTACACCAAAAATTTCAGTATTATAAGTACTGCTATGTTTCTCTCTCTCTTTAAGACGCCAAAAACTTTCTTCCTCAAAAACTAACTGCTGACCACCGCGGACTATAGTATCTATTGCAGTTCCTTTACGCGTAACTATTTGCATTCCGCCTTTTTCAACAGTAGATTTCAGTGAACTACTTCCATGTTCAATAATTTCTACGCCACCATCCTTAACTCTAACATCATTATTCATAGTAGTTATCAGTGCTGAGCCCTTTGGCACCTCCTGCCCATGCCTTATCACTGTTAGCACTCCATTTTTATTTTCATCTGCATCTACAATAGAATCAACAGGTTGTTCTTCTGAAAAAAAAGAAGTTGGATGAACAAGAGTAGGCAGTTTCTTTTTTAAATGCCGAGGAGGGCGCCTTTTGGGTTTTAACGTCTCCATATTACGTATATAAATACTCAACAAAGAGGAGCTAGCAGTGAAATCACTATCCGACGATGATTTATTTGCACTCGCATCAGTAGTAGAAGCGTTTGATCTGCTTGTTGATCTACTTTTCGTACGCAGAGAGCTAACATCTGAAGAATGAGGATTGTCAGTCTTCATACCTAAATACCACATCGTAGAATTACTACCCGAACTTCCTGTTGTTTTATACAAACCATACATATAAGTTCCACCATCAACAGTTGAAGTTTCTTTTCCGGAATTATTCATCAAAATAAAATTAGCATCTTTGCTTCTGCTTCTATCAGTAACCAAATAAACCCGAACTGCACCATTTTTTTGTGAAAGAGAATTCGTAAATTCAGAACCAGAATCTATAACATTTACCGTATGTTCACCCACACTCTCATCGTTGATCACCAAATAATTACCACGGTTAGTTGTAGTATCAATGTTAAAATTAAAATGTAAATTACCTGAAAGCTGCCCAACATGAAGTGACAAGTGGCGTGAATCATACGGGACAGAAACAAAACCAACAGTCCCTCCATCACCACCTAGCTTATCAAGATAAATACTAGATCTACTCTGCATCCCAACAAAAAATAAATCCTCGTCACTTCGGCCTACAACAGAAAGTCTTTTTTTTATAACATGATTTCTTTTATCGCCAGCATACAAATAGAGACTTCCATTATTATTGACCATTATTTCTCCACGTGATGTTGCACCAACGTGTAACCACGAACTAGCATGATCGTTAATTGTTAAACCACTTATCTGCCCACTAGGGTATACTACTTGAACAGCTGTATTCAGCAAAGTAGTGCCTTCAGCTATTCCTTTTGCTAAAACATTTTGTCTACCATCCCCAGAAACCTTAGTAGCTAATGCAAAACCACCAATTTCTCCATTTCCCGTATAAAGATTTTGTTCTCCTCCGCTAAGAATTACTGTATGCCAAGCTATTCCACCATCATACACATTCTGTTGCCCAATTGATCCACCTCCACCAGAAACTGTGGACTCATAAGCACCGCTATGTTTATCCACACTCTTAAGCCTAAAAAAACTTTTTTCCTCAAAAACAAACTGCTGACCACCAATAATCGTAGTATTTATTGCAGTTCCTCCACGCGTAACTATTTGCATTCCACCTTTTTCAACAGTAGCTGCCATTGCATTCCCCTTATTCTCAACAATCTCTACACCACTTACCTTCGTTTGATTACTGAACACAGCAGTACTTAGTGCTGAGCCTTTTGGCACCTCCTTTCCAACTGACATTCCCCCCATTGAAATATTTTTTAGCTCCCCATTCCCTTTTTCATCCGCACCTGCAATTTGCACAAAACAACTACTAATCATCAATACTG
This sequence comes from Bartonella propinqua, assembly GCF_047263965.1. Taxonomy (NCBI): domain Bacteria; kingdom Pseudomonadati; phylum Pseudomonadota; class Alphaproteobacteria; order Hyphomicrobiales; family Bartonellaceae; genus Bartonella; species Bartonella propinqua. The sequence continues at coordinate 17,792 of NZ_JBLEBK010000003.1, forward strand.
AAAAACTTAATTTGCATTTAAACCGCATAATCCACACTCCATCATCAAATAAAGACACATCCCCCCCCCCCAACACTACATATGTAGTTTATTTTAGATTGTATCATAATGTGTTTTATTTATGTTATAATGTATTTATATGATGATATCATGATATTTAATTTTCTAATGTAAATGCATGAATTTAAAATATTATTTTCTATTTTTGCCTGAAATATCGCTATTAAATAAAAAATTCAAATTGTGTTTTAAACTCAAAACACAATTTGTAATACTTACAACAATGGGTGAAAGAATTGCATCGCCTACAGAAAGCGTAGAATTATCTATGCACTCCCAAGGACTATTATTTGACCACTGAGTATTTAGAGCGTAAAAAACAATGGTATTTGAAATTAATCAGAGAATAAGCACATATTTAGAAACTATAACGTATACCTAAAATGCCCTGAAGTAATTGCTTAATCTTACGCCCTTTTAAATAATAAGCTTCTGTATAAAGCTTTAACTTATCACTGACGAAACCGTTCAAACCAATCCCCAATCTCCCCACATTTCCAGATAAATCAGTGATAAAGTTATGTTGTTCATTAATCGTCGTGTGATTATTATTTATATTTTCGCGCAACCAAGCTGCTGTGATATAAGTTGTTAATGGAGTGCCTGCACCAACAATAAATTCATGCCCAGCAAATAATCCAATTTCACTACGAAGTGAAGTTAATGCACCTATATCAGCTGTCATTCCATTGGAAAGCTTGATTTTTTTATCTTCAATTTGTACTCCAGTTACTTTGATATAAGGCTGCATCCAACTGCTTTGCGCTGTTTCAAAATAGCATCCCATTTCAAATGCCCCACCTATTGCCCACTGATTATAATCACCCTGAACGGCTAAACCGTTTGTTGAAACAGCTTTCAAATTATCCTGATAATAATTATATTTTAAAATAGCGTCTAAATACCATCCGCGCGTATCCAAATAAGTTGCGGAAGCTCCAATACTATAGGTATCTACGTTGCTAGCACCACCTCGTGCATGAACAACACGCGCTTGATCATAACTACCGAAACCACCAATATACAACTCTCCATGCGTTAATTCGTTTAACTGATCAGCACCGAATATTATGCCTGTTTGTTCAAGCTTAAAATTTGTATGACCTGTAGCAACGCGCTCTTGACTTTTAATCGCATATGTCCATAGAGCCGTATCTCTTTTGCTTTTATCCAGAACTCCTCTCCCCATACGAATAGTTTGCAGCTCATTGTTAAAAATAAGCTCAGGTGCCACTACTGTATCCAATACTGCATCAGTTGAAGGAGTTGTTACCAACCCACCCGGAGCAAATGGATTTTCTACATCAGGTATAACAAATTCTGGTGCACCAACGCGATTTGCGGATAAAAACCAAATTTTTTCATTTTCATCCGTTCTCTGTTTCAAACTATACATATAGGCTCCACCATCAATAGCATCAATTGTTTTGCCAGATAGGTCTTTCAAAGTGAAATGAGCCCCACCACTGTGATCAGTAATTAAATCACGATTTTTTAAATTAGAATCTGTAATCTCAACTCCAGAATCAGCAACACTCACTGTGTGACTACCCTCACCATTTTCAATGAAAAGATAATCACCCCGACCATTTGCAAGATCGGTATTAAACTCAAAATGTAAACTTCCTGAAAGATTGTTAACATGAAGCTGAGAGTAATACGGATCAGATCCAGTAAATGAAAAAATAACACTACCTTCACCACTTAATTTCTGAATAAAAGAACTTTTCCCATCAGACTTAGCAGTGATGGCGTACAGTTTTGTATCTTTTCCATTTAAAATAATCTCTTCTACTGTAGTACGATTCTGATCATTTCCAGCATAAAGATGAAGATGTCCAAAATTATTCACCAGCGCCACACCTTCTAATGTTGCACCCGCATATATCACTGATGCTGCATTATCATGAAGTGTCAAATTTTTTACATATCCACCAGCATATACTTCTTGGATAGAAGTATCATTTAAAGTAACCCCTACAGCCTTCCCTCCCGCCCAAACATGCTGTTCACCATTGTCGAATACTTCTGTATTAAACGCAGAACCACCACTTTTTGCACCTTGCTCTTCTTTGGTAATATCTTGTACACCTCCTCGCATAACTTTCGTATTCCAAACTATCCCTCCATCATATACTTTTTGCTTCCCCAGAGATTCACCTTGACCATAAAGTATAGTATTAGAAACAGTACTGCCTTTCACCAGCCCTCCAACATCAACACCCCCGAAAACAAACTGCTCACCACCATAAACTTCAGCCCCTTCTGCTTTTCCTCCATTACTAACAATTTGCTTTCCTCCATACTTAATTACAGCATTTTGTGAAAAGCCCTGTTGCCCCTTTGAAGCTCGAACAATTTCAGCTCCACCATTTTCAACTTTACTATTCTCACTAAGACCTCCCGCATCAACATAAATTACTGCACCATTCATAATTATATTGTTGATGGATCTTCCTGGATCATCTATTGCACCATCATTAGAAATGTAAGCTTGTGCATTGTTATCGAGTACAAAATTTTTCAAAATCGCCCCATCCTTAACAAAAATAAGTTCAGGGTCTTTAAACATTGCAATATTTTTTCCTTGCACACTACGTTTAACACTGCTGTCATCGGTTTTTTGTTCTGTGTTGAAAGATGTTATAAGGCTTTCGCTCGTAGCAAGATTAGCCAATTTTTGTAAATGTGATTTACTGTGTGTCTCTCTGAGAGAATGTGTAAGTGCTTTAGCACTTATGCATTTTTCTACTTTCAAATTCTCTTTATCATAGAGTATTTTGTTGTTGATATTATATTTTACAGATGAGCAAAAAAACTGTGTCTTACCTTTGTCTGCAATTGCGGTTTGCACAAAACAGCTGCTGAGCATAAGCACCCAGCAATTTAATTTCCACTTATATTGCATAGTTATACCCTTCCCCTTTATATCTAGCAAATATAAAATGTAACTAGTTCTGCAAAATTTATTTTCAATCTAAAGCATTAGAAATTATCTTCAATCCTTTATTAACCTTGTAAAAACAATCTATTATCTTTCGCTATATTTCGCGTTTAATTGAGAGAAAAAGCGCTTTTCCCTCTCCAGCATACATACATTTCTTTAAAATGCTGTTTACATCACTTAACCTCACTTACAAAACCAATCACACACTCACTAAATATAACCAAAGGACAAACGCATATTTAAAAACTATAGCGGATACCTAAAACACCTTGAAGGGACTGCTTAATCTTGCGCCCCTTGAGATAGTGACCTTCCGCATAAAGCTTTAATCTATCACTAACAGAACCACTCAAACCAATTCCCAATTTACCAAAATTTCCAGATAAATCCGTGATAAATTTATGCTGTTTATTAATCATCGTGTGATTGTTATTGATATTCTCACGCAACCAAGCTGCTGTAATGTAAGCCATCGATGACATCTCTGTGCCAGATCCAAATTCATACCCTAAAGATAATCCAACCTCACTACGTAAGGAAACCGCTCGACCTATATCACCTTTCATTCCATGAGAAAGCTTGATTTTTTTACCTTCAACCTGTAACCACGTTAAGTGAGCATAAGGCTGCATCCAACTGCTCTGCGCCGTCTTAAAACGATAACCTGCTTCAAAGGATGTGCCTACTGCCCACTGGGTATAATCCCCTTGAACAGATAAACCGTTCGTTGAAATAGCCTTCAGATTATTTTTATAATGATTGTATTTCAAAACACCATCTAAATACCACCCACTGTGATCAAAATAAGTCGCATAAGCTCCGATGCTATAACTGTTTATACCACTCGTACCACCTCGTGCATGCGCAACACGTGCCTGGTCATAACCGCCGAAACCGCCAACATAAAACTCTCCATTGGTCAATTCGCTTAAACCATTCACACCCAACACTATACCCGTCTGCTCAAGATTAAAATCTATATGACCTGTAGCAACGTGCTCTTTGCTCTTAATGGCATAAGTCCACAGAGAAGCATTTTTCTTATTTCTGTCTAAAATTCCCCTTCCAGAACGTACAGTTTGCACCTCATTGTTAAAAACAAGTGCAGGAGCAACTGCCATAGACAAAACGGCATCAGTAGAAGGCGTGGTTAAAAAATCAGAAACCTTTATCTCTTCATCCTGCTTTACTTGCGAGAGAAGGGGATTTTGAACACTTGATCGCGCAATCATCTCATCTGCTAAAGATGGAGAAGATGGAGAAGCAGCAGGCTGCAATTTTTGACTTGGAGGCTGAGACCGATTATCCGAACGTGATACTCGAGCAGTTTGATGCTCCGGAGAAGAAATAGAAACTGGCTGTTTTTCCCTCAAATGCCGTGGAGGGCGCGACCTAGACGTTTTATCGTGACCTCTTACATTATCATTTCCCAAAGTGGAACCTCGACTTCGAGAACGAGAAGAGCTTTGATAAGATGACTTATTGACATGCCTTTCTGGAACATGCTCTTTTGGAGATACAGAAGTTGAGGAAGTAAGAACTGGCTGATTTTCGCTTAAATGTTGGAGAGACCTTCTCCCGCGTAACAAATTATCACTGGCTTCCTTATCAAGGGATACCGCAGCTAAATACCAAATTGTTTCGTAGCCGCTCTTTTTTTGTTTTAAACCATATTTATAAGTTCCACCATCAATATCATTGATTTTTTCACCAGAAAAATCTTGTAAAGTAAAATGAGCTCCTCCACTTTGATCAACAATTAAATCAAGACTTGTTGAGGAAGGATTAGTGATTTCAATACCAGAATCTACAACGCTTATTGCATGATAACCGCGACCATTCTTAATAAAAAGGTAATCACCCTTTTCTTCTGCAAGACTAACATTAAAATAAAAATGAATACTACCTGAAAGATCATCCACAAAAAGGCGAGAGTAGTATAAACTAGAATCATCAGAGGTAAAAATAACCTCACCTACACCACTTAATTTTTTAACATGAGAATTTTTGTCATCAAATTTACTAGCAACGGCATATAGTCGAGACTTGCCTTCATTTAAATTGATGCTTTCTACTATAGTTTGATAATTGCCTTCTCCAGCATAAAGATAGAGATATCCAAAATCATGAACCGCTACTTCGCCTTCTAACATTGAACCCGCAAAAACCCACGAATTGGCTCCACTCTCAATCGTTAAGTTTTTCACATATCCATCAGCATGAACTTCTTGAGCAGCACCAGTACGTAAAATAACATCCTCCGCTTTACCTCCTGCAAAAACACGCTGTCTACCACCAGCGAAAACTTCAGTCTTCATTGCCAGACCACCACTCTTTAGTGCGAAATCACCTTCGAAGAACCATTTAGCAAGAGTTTGTACCCCTCCATCCATAATTTTTGTGTTCCAAACCACTCCGTCATCATATACATTCTGCTCTCCTAGTGTTTCATTTTGACCATAAATTTGAGTCTCATAAGCACTGCTACCAACAATCACACCGTTTACATAATCATCTCCAAAAACAGATTGATTACCACCATAAATTTGAACCCCCACCACTGTTCCTCCTCCTTCTACACTTTGTTTTCCACCTTCATAAACAATAGTATATTCTGAAGTTCCTTGTTCTCTCACAATCTCAGAACCACCTCTACCAATTGTAGTATTTTTACTGATACCACCCGCTTCAACATAAATTGTTCCAGCATTCTCAACAAAGTTATTAATGGATAATTGAGCAACGCTTATCTCTCTATTATCGGATATATAAACTCCCTCATCATCACTAAGTGCAAAATTTTGCAAAATGAACTTGCCTTCATCAGCACTAAAATCATCTGCGTAGAGATTAAAACTACTTTCATAAGAGTTGATTATAGGATCTTGCGAAATGAGGATATTTTCTTCTTGCCTAAGAGGCATAATCATTGACAGTTCTGTATCAGGCAAAATACTTAAAGAGTTATGATTTTTTTTTACAATAGCCAGATACCAAATTTTTTCATCTTCATTATTTCCTTTTTTATGTTGCAAATTATACAAATAAGCTCCACCATCAACAACATCAGCTTTTTTATCAAGATGGCTTTTTAAAGTAAAACGAGCTCCACCGCTTGCATCAGTAACTAAATTAAGTGAAGATAAAAAAGAATCTGTAGTTTCATTGCCATAATCTACGATCTCTATTTTGTGATTTCCTTTACCGTTTGCAATAAAAAGAGAATCACTACACTTATCCGCAAAATTAACATTTAAATAAAAATCTATATTCCCTGAAAGATCATCAATATAAAGCTTAGAATAGTGTGGAGCAGAATCTTCATGAGCGAAAACAACACGACCAGTTCCATTTAATTTTTGAATAAGAAAACGATATTCATTAGATTCAGCGGCAAAAAACTGCAATAAAGAATTCTGTCCATTCAAAATAATATTTTCTACTGTAGTGCCCTGTTCATTATTTCCACTAGCGTAAAGATTAAGCATTCCAAAATCATTAACCGTTATTGCTCCTTTTAATATCGCACCAGCATATACCCGCGAACTAGCATTGCTATTAATCGTTAAAGTTTCTACAGATCCACCGAAATAAACTTCTTGAAGAGCACCATCTTCCAAAACGGTGTTGTTCGCCTCACCTTTCGCTAAAACACGCTGTATACCACCTTTAGAAACCTTAGTATCTACTGCCAATCCTCCTTCCTTACTCTCATTGCCAAACCATGTGCCAAGACTTTGTATTCCCCCTTTCATCACATCTGTTAAGAAAGCTGCTCCCCCATCATATACATTCTGTTGCCCTGGCATTCCTTTTTTACCACGAATTTGAGTGTTATGAGCATAGCTACCGCCTCCTAAAACAATTTGCTCACCATTACTATAAATTTTAACATCATGTGTTTCCCCTCCTTCAACGCTTTGCAACCCATATTGGCGAATAAAAATACCTTTTGAAGTTTGCCCTTGCCTTATAATTTCAACTTTGCCATTCTTAATTGTAGGGTTTTTTCTTTTTTTTCTTAACTGCGCACTTACTTCTACTGATGTTAATGGATCCTTTTTTAGGACAACTATTCCCTCTGCATTTGCAATCTCTATAAAAAAACTCACAACCATTAATGTCCAAAAGCTCAGCTTAAATTTGTATCGCATCATCTCCTCCATGTTTCCAAATAAAAATGGCACGACCGCTTATCTTCACGCTCTTCATGACAACGAACTATTTTCCACAAAATATTAAGTGTACTGAGCTCTAATTGATCAAATATTACGTGTGTGTTTTGAATTTATATACAATTAACAGTAGAAAATGTTTTTTATACAACTAAAGATTGTTTTAATTACATTCATAAAAGCTTTTTAAAACATCTTTATGACACTAAACACTGGTTTATAAAACTAAGATTGATCTCTAAACAGATAAAAACAGTGTCGTGTATTAAAGGAGAAAGTAATATTCAATGAAATGAATTTAATCGTTTATAAAAATATATTTCTCTCTTCTATGGCATTAAAAAGAGTGTCTTTATTGCATTTAACTTAGATGCATCTACAATAGAATCATCTACGCTTATCATGTCTTCAATAATTACTCTGATGCGCTAGAATCATAACAATACTGACTCGACACTGATCTAAAATTTTTATAGTTATGAAACGTTAGTTTTAAATTTGATTTACTATACACTGAAAGGGACATTTATTCATGTCTACAAGCTCAGAGAAACAAGATATAAGCAAACAAAATTCTCACCACCGAATCTTGTTTGCAAGCCTTATTGGTCCAATAATTGAATATTTCGATTTTTATGTTTTTGGAACTGCTGCAGCTCTTATATTTCCTTATTTATTTTTTCCAGCTCAAGATGATACACTTACCATTTTGCAATCTTTCCTTATTTTCGGAGTAGCCTTTTTTTCACGCCCATTTGGATCAGTTATTTTTGGACACTTTGGGGATAAAATTGGACGCAAAGCAACACTTATCGCAGCTCTTCTTACGATGGGGATATCAACAATTGTTATTGGTATTCTTCCTACTTATGAAACAGCTGGTTGGTGGGCACCTTTTCTTTTAACAATATGTCGGATTGGTCAAGGAATGGGGTTAGGAGGTGAATCAGGGGGAGCCGTTCTGCTTGCAACAGAAAGTGCCCCACCAGAGAAACGTAGCTGGTATGCAATGTTTCCTCAATTAGGCGTTTCCATTGGTTTGCTCCTATCTATCATAGTTTACCTATGCCTGTTTCATTTTCTTAATCATGATGAACTTTTAGCATGGGGATGGCGTATTCCTTTTATTTTTTCAGTTGTCCTCATGATTGTGGGATTATGGGTTCGCCTTTCGATCAATGAAACTGTTGAGTTTAAAAAAACTCTTGAACGTAAAGAGCGTGTCAGTTTACCTATAATGAATGTCTTTTTTAAATGTCCACGGATTTTATTTCTTGGTACATTTGCTGGTATGACAATATTTGTTTTATTTTATCTTATTACCGTATATGCATTAAGTTATTCAGAAAAACATTTACAATTGTCATCTACTCAGACTCTCACGGTAGAAGGCGTCGGTGCTGTTTTTTGCATATTTTTTACCATCATCACTGGAAAAATTGCCAATTATATTAAGCGCAGAACTTTGATAATTTGTGCTACAATCATTATTGGTATCTATTCTTTCGCAATTCCTTACTTCTTGAGCTCTGGAATTATAGGAATTTTTGCAATGTCCATCATTGGTCTATCACTCATGGGAATAGTATATAGTCAGCTTGGGATTGTTTTGGCTTCACCATACCCAACAGAAATTCGATATACAGGCTCTTGTGTAACCTTTAACTTATCTGGTATCGTAGGTGGGGCTCTTGCGCCTTATATTGCAGAATATCTTGTGCAACACTTTGATATTTCCTATATCGGCTATTATTTGCTTCTTTCTTCTTTTATTTCACTCGTTTGCTTCATTGGATTTAGGGATGACGAAATATCTAACTAGGATATTATAAAGGAAAATAAAATAACTGCTGGCAGTAAAAATGCTGCCAGTTTCATTTTCAAAGACATTGGTTGAGGTACACTCAACCATAATATTCCAGCAAATAGTGCACTTAGAAAAAAAAATAAAATATCCGCGATATTGCCAATATAAGCAACAGAAAACATTTGTGAGAGAATATGCGTTGTACCCAACCACGAAACACAAAAAAAAGCTAACATCACAGCCCATATAACAAGCAAAACTCGATCAACAATCATCATCATTCCGTTTGAATATTTTGGTTAAAAACCACATCTTTATTGCTTCCATAAAAAAATTACACTAACAGACGTTACACATATTAAACTTGTTTTTCCCAACCGCGATCTTCTGTCTGCCGCCAATAAGTTAAGGTATGATTTTCCATTTTATATTTTTTCCACTGTACACGAACGAGATTTAGCTCCTCATTATTTCGTCCATCAAAGATCACTACAAGTCGTTGATAAGCATAGATATCTGAGCAAATTGCCCCTTCTGTAAGAAAGCGTATTTTTGAATCATTTGGATTTTCTTGCCCTGTGGTAAGAAACACAGGCTGAAAATTGGGATATTGATCACATTCAGTTCCATGCCCAATAAATGCTTCATCAGCATAAACCCATAAACGAGTATCTATAGCATCACGCCGTTCTTTAGTCACACACTGTATTGTTACCTTACCAAAACGAGCCAATGCACGTTCCACAAGCGTTGGCAAAATATCTTCCAGCGTCGATTGCATCAAATGATAGAAAAGAATATCCACCTTCTTAGCCTTTATCATTCTTTATAAAAGCCAACACCTCTTTGGAGAAGCTTCTATGTCCCCAACACAAAAGAAAATGGTTAAGATATAATGATCCTCTTTTTTCCATATGGGTATCATATTTTATTTCATACGCACTAAAAGATAAATCATCATTTTAAAGTTAACAAAAGGATCTATTTTAATTTACTTTTTAACTTTTTTATACGCCACACTTGAAAATGCAATACAATATATGGCAAAATAAATTAAAGTTGGTAGACTATCTTCTATTTACTGCTTATTTGGCAATAATATGCGTATAATATAAGGCAATTTTTTAATTTTTGTTTTATTTCTAAACTCAAAACATTTAAAGTACCTGCTTTCTAGTTAAAAACTGAGGATATTACCCAGTCTATGCGTATTATTGAGTTATACATTCTAAAACGCGTTATTATTCTGTTTAGTGCTGTAATGATGATAGCCATCGGTATTAGTTGGACAGTGCAAATTCTTGCACGAATCAACTTTCTCACGACAAGCAAACAAACATTTTTAACAGTCTTGCATTTTTCGTTCTCTTTGATTCCTTCTGTTATTTTTCTTGTTATTCCATTTGCATTAGTGATTGCAATTACAACCACCCTTTCAACAATGAATCAGGACTCTGAGCTCACTATCATTAGTGCTTCTGGTTTTCCTAGAAGTACTGTTTGGAAACCGATTTTTCTTCTCGCTGTTATTGCATCATGTGCATCCTTTTTTATAGCTAATTTTGTTGCTCCCCAAGCACGCCTGAATATGCGACAAATGCTAGCAAGCGCTCACTCTGACCTCATTAATCTTTTCATTCGTGAAGGTAGCTTTCAAAAATTAACAAATAACCTTTACATAGAAATTGGTGAACGGAATCCAGATGGAATCCTTAAGCAGCTTTTTATTGCTGACCAGCGCGACCCTAAGACTGATCTTTTTTATTATGCAACCGACGCATCAGTTATTAGTAATACAAGTGGCAATTTTTTAGTTCTCAATAATGGTGAAATAGAAAGAATCAATCATCAAAATGATAGCGTTTCGATTATTCAATTCAGCTCATACACCTTTAACCTAAGTGAATTCACTCCTAATGATAAAACTCCCACCATTTATCCCAAGGATAGACCTCTTTCTTATTTGCTCAATCCTGATCCGACAGACCCCTACTATCAGTATAAACCAATCCAATATAGAGCTGAGTTTCATCGCAGACTTACAGAATGGCTCTATCCCTTTGTTTTTTCATTAATTGCAATAGCAGCAGCAGGAAATGCACACTCATACCGACAAGCACGGATATCAGCAAACTTTTCTGCGATTTCCCTATCTTTGCTGGTTTATTGGGTGGGCTATTTTTTTGCCGAAAAAGCAAAAAGTGATCTCGCATATGTTCCTTTGCTCTATATAATTCCAATAGGAATAATTATGCTTATTTTTTTCATGCTCTTAACAAACCGTAAAATCATCATCTTCGCAAAACTTAATGAAATCATTCAAATATTTCTTAAAAAAATGATAGACAAATTTAAACATCGCAAATCTCAATATCCCTCAGGTGATATGTTATGATTGGATGGACACTTGGACGATATTTCTTTGTGCGTTATCTCAAAACGACCTGTTATTTTTTATTGAGTATTTTTGTCCTCGTTCTTTTAATCGACTTTACAGAAAACTCCAATCGACTAGCGTATCTTCCCCACTACACAACGAAAAATGCGCTTCTCGTCTCACTTCTGCGTATCCCTTTTATCATACAACAAGTCATCCCCTTTATTGCTCTATTTTCCGCAATGGCAATGCTGGTATCGTTTAATCGAAAATCTGAACTTGTGGTTGCTCGTTCAATCGGTGTTTCTGCGTGGCAATTTCTCATGCCTGCTTGTTTTGGAGCTTTTCTTTTTGGATTATTTTCAATTTTTTTCATTAACCCACTTGCCGCATGGGGATCTTCCCAAGCAGAAAAAATAATGACTCAATGGCGTAGTAATAATGTGTTAACATCTCTTACTAACACGCGTATCCCATGGTTTACACAACGCACAAATTCAGGCAGAATAACCATTGGCGCTCGATCTATCACAGATCAAGGACGCTCTCTTATCGATGCAACTTTTGTGCAATACAATGACAATACGACAATTAAGAATTGGATTAATACCAAAAAAGCAACATTAAAAAACGGCGCATGGTTGTTAGCCAGTGGCACAATCTATAAAATAGGACACCCCCCTGAAAAATTTACTAAACTTAAGATAACAACTAATCTAAAACCCGAATTCCTCACTGAACACTTAGCGGATCCCGCGACTATCCCGTTTTACCAATTGCCAACAAAAATCATGATTGCACGTTCATTTGGTTACTCTGCCAACAACTTTGATATGTATTTACAATCGTTGATTGCATTACCAGCACTGCTTGTGGCAATGACTCTCATTGCAGCAACTGTCTCTTTAAATTTTACGCGCTTTGGACAAACTGGAACATTAATTCTTGGCGGTATAACTGCTGGATTTATACTTTATGTCATTTCTGTACTTGTTCAAGCTTTTGGCAACGCTGGATACATTCCGCCAGTCATCGCGGCTTGGACACCAGTTGTAATTGCATTATTTTTGGGAATCTCCTTTTTACTTCATAAAGAGGATGGGTAGGTGAAGCTATTACTCAATGAAAAAATCATTTTAACAAATTTAGGCACCTTAGCTTTAAAGACTGTTATTGGCTTTATTTTAGGTGTGTCTTTATCCTATTATACATTCGCGCAAAATCTTACTACCTTTGCTCAAAATCGCATCCAAAATCCTATAAGCCCTCTCTTGCTATCTGCAAATGAGCTCATCTACAATCGCGATGCAAATACTGTTTCTGCACAAGGCAATGTCCAGATCGAATATGATGGCAATAAAGTTGTCGCCCAAAAAGTCACTTATAATCAAAAAACAGGACGTATTATAGCGCAAGGAAATGTTGAAGTTATTCAAAAAAATGGTAATAAAATTTACTCAAATCAAATTGATATGACAAAAGATTTTGGTGAAGGTTTTGTAAACTCCTTACGCATCGATACAGCTCACAATATTCATTTTGCCGCAGAAAATGCTACACGCAGTGGTAGCCAGATAACAGTCTTTGATAATGCTACCTACACAGCGTGTGAACCTTGCTCTTATAAATCAGACAAAGAAGTCCTGTGGAAAATTAAAGCAAGAAAAATCATATGGAATAGCACCACCAAAACAATTCGGTTTGAAAAAAGCCATTTTGAAATTTTTGGATTACCGATTATACAACTTCCAACTTTTGAGATCTATGACCCAACTGTGAAGCGTGCTAGCGGTTTCCTTATGCCTCATTTTTTTTACAATGGTTACCTCGGCATGGGCATAAAAAATTCCTACTTCTGGAATCTTGCACCTCATTATGATTTTACACTTTCTACTACTGCCTATACCCAACAAGGACTTTTAACCGAAGGTGAATGGCGCCAACGTTTAAAAACAGGCGATTACAATATTCGCTTCGCTCATATATACCAAATGAAACCTCACAACTTTGATAATGACATAATCGATGCACAACATACAAATCGTTATATGTTAGCAACAAAAGGGGATTTTCGCATTAATCCACGCTGGACTTACGGATGGAATATTCTCGCACAATCTGATCGAGATTTTAGCCGTACATATAAACTTGAAAATTACAGTAATCCTACACAACTTTCTCAAATTTATTTGAATGGTCTTGTAGGTAAAAACTACTTTGATATGCGTTTTTACCATTTCCAGATTCAAGATTTGATAGCAAACAGTACCCATCATGAGCGCCACTCTCGGCAAGCATGGATTCTTCCCCATATTAATTATTCTTTTATACCAGATGAATCAGTTTATACTGGATTGCTTACCTTTCATAGCAATATGCAATCAATTTATCGTCGTCATGCTGACTTCAGTTCTACGGATTGGAATAATCACCCGATTGAGGTTGCTCGGCTTTCTGGTATCGCTGGCAATATTTTTCGCTTAACAAACGAGATCGAATGGAAAAAGCGCTTCAACACGCAGGATGGATTAATATTAACCCCTATTCTTGCCTTACGTACTGATATCATTACAACAAATGCACACCAAAATCACGCTGCTCATATAACAAACGACTTCTTATCAGCTATTCGCAGCTCAGCCATTCGTGGCATGGCAACTGCAGGTTTGGAATTACGATATCCCTTTCTTATTACGTCTAATAACTCTACACATATTATAGAGCCAACAGCACAAATTTTTGTGCGCAATAATGAACAATATATTGGACAAACCCCTAATGAAGATGCACAAAGTTTTGTATTTGATGCAACCACTCTATTCCAACGTGATAAATTCTCTGGATATGATCGCGTAGAAGGCGGAACAAGAGCCAATATAGGTTTGAGATATTCTGGAAATTTTAATAATGATTGGTCTTTTGATGCTCTTATTGGGCAATCTTTTCATCTTGCAGGAAAAAATTCTTTTGCAGAAAAAGATTTTGTTAATGTAAGTGCTCATTCTGGCCTTGAAACAACACGCTCAGACTATGTTGCTATGTTTGGCACACATCATAAAAGTGGCTTTTATTTAGAAACTCGTGGACGCTTTGATCAAAAAACAGGAAAAATCCGCCGTAGTGAAATTGAAGCATCACAGAAATGGAAAAATCTTTGGGCAGCAGTGCAATACGCCCATATCCCAAGCCAACCCAATTATGAATATACACAAGATCGCCAAGAAATTTCTTTTCAAGCTGCTATTAAATTGGCTAACTTTTGGTCTATTAATAGCAATGCTGGTTATGATTTAGCATCTGGTATATTCACAAAACGAGGCATCAGTTTGGATTATAAAGATGAATGCTTCAAGCTAACATTTAGCTATCAGCAAGTAACTAACCCAAGTGAAAGAACACCTTTACAAAATTTTAGTTTTTCCCTTTCACTCCGCACAATTTCAGATATCAGTAAATCAGATTTATAAAGATATATATAGAGAGTTTAAGTTATCATTGTTTTTATCAAAAAAAGCGTATATTTTAATGAATTGATGAAATTGATAAACAATGCAAAGGGTTACTTACATGAACAAATTTAAAAATTGTGCTCTTGCCTTATTTTGTATTGCGACTTTAAGCGTAAGCAACTTAATGGTAAGTGAATTTTTTGTTCCACGAGTTTTCGCCCAGACTGTAATTGTTACCATAGTTAATGGCTCTCCTATCACAAATTACGATATTCAAAGACGCATTGCTTTTCTCAAGTTGCAACAAAAACAAGGGGATCTCTCTGCACAGGCTAAGGATGAACTTATAGATGAAGCTCTTAAAAAAATTGAAATAAGGCGTTATAATATTGAAGTGAGTGATAATGAAGTTGAGAGTGCTTTTGAAAATTTTGCAACGCAAAATAATATGAGTATTGACCAACTCAACCAAATTTTGATCCAAACTGACATCACAATACAACACTTTAAGAATTACATTCGTGGACAAATGGGATGGGGGCGTCTTGTTAGCGCGCGCTATCAAGCTGAAACTGGCGTACTTACCGAACAAGATGCTGTACGCAGAGTATTAAAAAATGGTGGTGTAAAACCTTCAACCAACGAATATACGCTCCAGCAAATTATTTTTGTTATTCCTGCGCACCGTCGTTCAGAAATTTTCCAAAGACGTCAAAGAGAAGCAATCAATTTCCGTGCACATTTTCAAGGATGCGCTAACACGAAAAAGCAAGCAAAAGGCATGTTAGATGTTACTATCCGAAATTTAGGAAAATTTTTAGATCCCCAACTTCCCTCAGAGTGGGAACAGGATATTCGTGCAACGCCTGTCGGAAAAATGACCCAACTACGAGAGACATCATATGGCATTGAAGCCCGTGCTGTCTGCCAAATCAAAAGAGTTTCTAATGATTACGTTGCCCGACTCATATTTGCAATTCAAGATAATAAACAGATCAGCCCACAAAAACTTGAAAGTCTAAGCGAAAAATATTTGAAAGAATTGCGACGGGATGCACATATTCAGAATTCATAATGGCTGTAATTATCGTTAGTAGTGGTGATCCTGCTGGCATTGGCCCTGAGGTAGTTATAAAAGCGTGGAAATTGCGTACTACACGTCAAATTCCACCTTTTGCTCTTCTTGCTGATCCAAATGTTATTCGCTCACGTGCCCATTTTTTACAGATCCCTATTGAAATAGAAACCGTCTTTACAAATAATTTTGTGAAAAATTTTCAAAATGCCCTTCCTATAATACCATTAAAAAATCAGCAAAATGATCAAATTGGTTTACCTTCACCAAACAATGCTGCTGGAATAATTGAAGCGATCACACGTGGATTTCAGTTGATTCAAAGTGGCCGTGCATGCTCTTTAGTTACTTGCCCTATCACAAAAAAAAGCCTCTATGATGCTGGATTTAAATTTCCAGGACACACAGAATTTTTAGCCCATTTAGCTCATCAAGCTTCTCATAAATACTATCATCCAGTTATGATGTTATCTGGACCACAATTAAAAACGGTACCAATTACTGTTCATATTCCATTCCATGAAGTTCCTTCACACCTTACTCGCCACTTAATCATTCAAACTGCATTCATTATTGAAAACGACTTAAAAACGCGATTTAGAATAGTTTCACCCCGATTAGCTGTCGCGGGTCTTAATCCCCATGCTGGAGAAAAAGGTGCAATGGGAAAAGAAGAGCTTGAAATTATCGCTCCCGCTGTTGAATATCTTAGAAATAAAGGACTCAATATTGTAGGTCCGCTCCCTTCCGATACAATGTTTCATGAGCGTGCACGAAAAACATATGATGTTGCTCTTTGTATGTATCATGACCAAGCTCTTATTCCTGTGAAGACATTGGACTTTGACACTACTGTAAATATTACTCTAGGATTACCTTTCATTCGAACTTCCCCAGATCACGGAACCGCTTTTGATATCGCAGATAAAGGAATAGCCTCTCCTGAAAGCTTTATTGCTGCTCTTAAACTTGCAAATCAACTTACGAAAAATAGTTTACTACCATGCCGATAGATAATCTACCTCCCTTGCGTGAAGTAATTAATACATATGGATTGCAAGCTTATAAATCCTTGGGACAGAATTTCCTTTTTGATCTCAATTTAACATCCAAAATTGCTCATCAAGCAGGAAATATAGAAGGAAAACCTGTTATTGAAGTTGGTCCAGGACCTGGAGGTCTTACGCGTGCCTTGCTTGCGAAAGGTGCCATCGTAACAGCAATAGAGCGTGATGAGCGATGTTTGCCAGCTCTATTAGATATAGAAAAATACTACCCGCAAAAACTAAAACTTATCTGTAATGATGCACTGAAACAAGATTTTTCAAAGCTTTTTGAAATATCTCCAGAGAAACCACGTATTATTGCAAACCTTCCCTATAACATTGGAACACAACTTTTATTAAATTGGCTTTTAGCTGAACCATGGCCTCCTTTTTATGAATCCATGACTTTGATGTTTCAACGTGAAGTTGCCAAACGTATCATTGCAAAACCTCAATCCCCTCATTATGGGCGTCTTGGTGTATTAACAAGTTGGCGCACCATTGCAAAAATTGCTTTTGATATCCCTCCTCAAGCCTTTATACCATCACCTAAAATAACTTCTTCCGTTGTCCATATTATTCCGCGCGCGCAACCCCTTTCCTGCTCTACACAAAAATTAAGCTTTGTAACAAAAATCGCTTTTGGACAAAGACGAAAAATGCTTCGCCAAAATTTGAAAATTATCGGAGGTGAAGCGCTTTTAGAAAAAGCTGGAATTGATGGAACACGCCGAGCTGAAACATTGTCAATTTCCGAATTTGTGACTTTGGCAAATCTAATAGTTTAAAAAGCTTCCCTTTCTGTTATGTTAACTGCCAGATTTTTAGCAAAACAGATTTAATCAATCTTTTCAGCAATAAGCTGATTAATAAAAGATTGAAGAAAGAAGCACCGCTCACGCTTCATTGTTTCTGCCAAATAAATCGATTTAATAAGTAACAAAGACTGGTTTAAGTCTTCATTAATCACAACATAATCATAAGAGCACCAATGCCGCATCTCCATTCGTGCATTCTTCAATCGCAGATCAATAATATCCTGACTATCTTCTGCTCTACGATATAAACGAGAAATGAGTTCTTTCATTGATGGTGGAAGGATAAAAACAGAGACAGTATCCTCGGGCATTTTCTTTTGAAGCTGCTCAGTACCTTGATAATCAATATCAAATAACATATCTCGACCAGAACTCAACACGCTTTCAACATTTTCACGTAAAGTTCCATAATAATTTCCGTGAACTTCAGCCCATTCAATAAACTCATCTCCATCACGCTTACGTTCAAACTCTTTTTTTGAAATAAAATGGTAATGAAGACCATCTACCTCACTGGGACGTCTTTGCCGTGTTGTCATACTTACAGAGAGTTCTAATTGTCCATCTTTGAGAAGTAATCGAGAAAGAGTTGATTTACCAGCCCCTGAAGGTGAAGAGAGAATAAACAAAAAACCGCGACGCTGACCTACTTTTTTAGCACTCGCTTCACTCTCAAAGGATGTCATAATAGCACTCTACTTTTTTTAAATTTTTCTAAAATTTTGCATCAAAACTTTGGTAATAAATTTTTTTAAATTCAGTGTGCCTGCTTTAATGCACGCCACTTACAAACATTTTTATTATGTTCTTCCAAAGTTTTGGAAAAAACATGCCCACCTGAACCATCAGCTACAAAATAGAGTGCATCACTGCTGGGTAAATGTGCAACCGCTTTCAGAGAATCTCGACCTGGATTCGCAATCGCCGTTGGTGGTAAACCATTAATTTTATAAGTATTATATGGTGTTTCTTTCTCAAGATCTGAGCGATAAATCACACGACCTGATGGCTTCCCTTTCCCACCAAAAAGACCATAAATTACCGTTGGATCAGATTGAAGACGCATACGTTTCGCAAGACGATTATAAAACACTGCAGCAACCTGCGGTCTTTCTGCTGCAATTCCCGTTTCTTTTTCAACAATTGATGCTAATATAATAAACTCTTCAATGGACTTAATTGGTAAATCAGGTGAACGAGTCGCCCATATTGCATTAACTAATTTTGTTTGTCCTTCACTCAATCTCTTTATAATTTCTTTGCGCGTCGTACCCCGAATAAAATGAACAGTATCAGTCATCAAACTGCCTTCTGGAGGCAAAACTTCTGGAAGCTCTCCGATTAAAATGTCATTAGCAGCTAACCGATCAAAAACTTGTTGAACCGTCAAACCTTCAGGCACTGTAAACGTATATTCAATAGATTTACCTTTTACAAGAATATCCATAATATCCCGCATCGAAGCATATGCTGGAATTAAATATTCACCAGCTTTAAGAGATGCTGCTTTTTGATGATAACTCACTCCATAAGTAAAAACATCAGACGATCGAATAAGACCATTTTTTTCAAGAAGTGACGCAATTTCACGGATTCCAGTCCCAGGATAGATAAGAACAACTTTTTCCTCTTCAGCTGTCCCTTTTCCTTCAAAGATACTCTTCCCAATGTAAAGAGGAATAGCTGTGGCTAAAATAACAACCATAATCAGCATCAGAAAAAAATGACCAAGAATGACCAACGGATTACGTAAGATATACGACTTCTTTCGCTGTTCATGCACTGACATATCATCATTATCTACTAAATAATTCGAAGAAGAATTATCTACGTCCTTTAGTGGTCTCACATTTTTCACATCGGACATAACCATCAACCCCAACAACTTTTAGATATTTTTACTCAAATCCTATCATAAATCAGAAACAGAAAATACAAATGAAAATGTTTCCTATTCTCCAAAACGTCGGAATACCAAAGACGCATTTGTTCCACCAAACCCAAAAGAATTGGAGAGAACCGTATTAATTTTTCGTTCGCGCGGTTTATGTGGAACAAGGTCAATTTTTGTTTCAATCGATGGATTATCAAGATTAAGTGTCGCTGGAGCTATATTATCTCGTATGGCTAAAACACAAAAAACAGCTTCAGCCGCACCAGCCGCACCAAGCAAATGTCCAATAGACGACTTCGTTGATGACATAGATATTTGCGGTGCATAATGCCCAAAAACATGCTCAACAGCTTTCAGTTCTAT
Organism: Bartonella propinqua; assembly: GCF_047263965.1. Classification (NCBI taxonomy): domain Bacteria; kingdom Pseudomonadati; phylum Pseudomonadota; class Alphaproteobacteria; order Hyphomicrobiales; family Bartonellaceae; genus Bartonella; species Bartonella propinqua. The sequence goes on from NZ_JBLEBK010000003.1 coordinate 37,803, forward strand.
GACATCTGCCATCGTTGATGTACCATGAGCATTAATATAATCAATATCGCTTATATTTACCTGTGCACGCTCAAGAGCCGCTATCATACTGCGCTTTGCACCTTCACCACTCTCAGAAGGAGCTGTAATGTGATAAGCATCTCCAGATAAACCATAGCCAATAACTTCAGCATAAATACGAGCACCACGCTTTTTTGCATGTTCAAGTTCTTCTAAAACAACAATTGCAGCTCCCTCCCCCATAACAAATCCATCACGATCAGCATCATAAGGACGAGATGCCTGTTCAGGAGTATCATTACGATTAGTGGAAAGAGCACGACAAGCAGAAAAACCTGCCAAGGATATCCGATTTATCGGGGATTCAGTTCCCCCTGCCGTCATTACATCTGCATCACCCAATGCAATTAAACGCGCGGCATCACCAATTGCATGTGCACCCGTCGAACAAGCTGTCACAACAGAATGATTAGGTCCACGTAACCCATATTTAATAGATACATAGCCAGACGCAAGATTAATCAAACGCCCTGGAATAAAAAAAGGTGAAACACGTCGTGGACCTTTATCGCGCAGTATATAACCAGCCTCAACAATACCTTCAATGCCACCAATACCTGAACCAATCAATACACCTGTGCGAATCTGTTCTTCATCACTCTTAGGGTACCATCCAGCATCTGCAAGCGCTTGATCAGCAGCTGCCATTGCATAAACAATAAATGAATCAACTTTACGCTGCTCCTTAAGTTCCATATGCAAATCAGCATTATACGTACCATTTGTTCCATCCCCCAAAGGAATACGCGCAGCAATCTGACAAGGCAAATCAGATACATCAAATTCAGTAATGCGCCGAACCCCGCTTTTCCCTTCAAGAAGTCGTTTCCAACTATATTCGACATCACCAGCTAATGGAGACACCAATCCCAAACCAGTAATAACAACACGTCTCATATTTTTAACCTTGAACCGAGAAATTACCTCTTAAAGCCATATTTTTAAATAGCCTTCAAAAATATAGGCAAAAGCATTTTACGCCTTTGCCTTTCAGTAATTATGCAGAAGCTTTATCAATGAACTTTACTGCATCATCAACTGTGAAAATCGTTTCAGCAGCTTCATCTGGGATTTCTACACCAAACTCTTCTTCAAACGCCATAACGAGCTCAACTGTATCAAGACTATCCGCTCCTAGATCATCAATAAAGCTTGCATTTTCCACTACCTTATCTGCATCAACTCCAAGATGCTCCACGATAATCTTTTTAACACGCTCTTTTGTATCACTCATGTTGAAATCCTCGAATTTGTATCATTTTTCTGTAATTGGTTAGCTATATCGGGTCATCTAATCAAACAATAGATCCATTATTTTTAAAATTTTAGCAACGATTTAAAACATCCTGTAGATATCCTAAAAAAAATAAATCAATCTGATATTCCGACATAAACATAAATTGGTCAACCACCATGTTAAACAAACAGGTACATGTTTCCTTTTCACTCGTTATTACTAAAATATTACAGCTTATAAATCAATGTGGAATAAAGCAAATTCTCAGATCATTGCCATACCACCATTGACATGTATTGTTTGACCCGTCACATATTCTGCTTCATCACTTGCTAAATAAACAGCAGCATAGGCTATTTCTTTCCCCATCCCCATACGCTTCATTGGAATTGCCGCCATAATAGTTTCTTTTTGCTTCTCATTGAGTTTATCAGTCATTGCGGACTTAATAAATCCTGGAGCGATACAATTGACAGTAATATTTCGTGATGCAATTTCTTGTGCCAGCGCTTTAGAAAAACCTATTAAACCCGCTTTCGCAGCACAATAATTCGTTTGTCCAGGATTTCCTACAACACCAACAATTGATGTTATATTAATAATCCGTCCATAGCGACGTCGCATCATAGAGTGCGTCAATTCACGTGCTAAAGTAGAAGCAGCTGTCAAATTGATCGCTAATACATCATCCCAATCTTTATCCTGCATACGCACAAAAAGACCATCGCGCGTAATTCCAGCATTGTTAACAAGGATATCAACCCCTCCCATGTCTCTTTCCGCAGCTTTAGCTAATTGCTTAATGGATTCAGGCTCAGAAAGATTCGCGGGAAATACAACAACATCTTGTCCTAAATCTTCAGCTATTTCTTTAAGTTTGTCTTCGCGCGTTCCATGGAGTCCAACAATTGCTCCTTGTGCGTGGAAGCAGCGCGCAATTGCTTCACCAATGCCTCCCGATGCCCCCGTTATAAGCGCTTTACGACCTGTTAATTTAAACATTTTTTAGACTCCTTAAAGATTAAACACCGAGCACTTGTAGTGCTCCTTCTATTTCCTCAGCTGTCCCAATTGTTAATCCCTTTATATCCTTGTTAACACGACGAGCTAGACCTGTTAATACTTTTCCAGAACCAACTTCAAAAAGCGTATCAACCCCATTGGCACTGATCCACTCTATTGTTTCACGCCACCGCACTCGCCCCGTTACTTGTTGCACAAGAAGCATCGCAATACGCTCTGGATCACTTTCTGGTGCAACAGAAATATTTGCAATGAGAGGAACAACTGGAGCCACTTTATTAATAGTCAAAAGTGCATTCTTCATGGCATCAGCAGCAGGTTGCATTAAAGCTGAATGAAAAGGTGCAGAAACTGGAAGAAGAAGCGCACGTTTTGCACCTTTTTTTGACGCAATCTCCACTGCTGCCTCAATTGCCTTTACTTCACCTGAAATAACAATTTGCCCACCACCATTATCATTAGCAATCTGGCATAGCCCTTCTCCTAAAACAGTTTCGCAAATTTTTTCAACATCTTGCTCATCCAAACCAATAATTGCTGCCATAGAACCTTGACCAACAGCAACAGCAGCCTGCATAGCATTTCCACGAATCCGTAAAAGCCTTGCTGTATCGGTAAGACTAAATGTACCAGCAGCACAAAGAGCTGAGTATTCACCTAAAGAATGACCTGCAACAAATTTTACCTTTGATTCTATATTAAGCCCTAAATTTTCCATTACACGAATAATTGCCATAGATACAGCCATCAACGCTGGTTGTGCATTCATCGTCAAAGTTAAAGCATCCGCAGGTCCTTCGAAAATGATATCTGATAATTTTTCACCTAAAGCATCATCTACTTCCTCAAAAACCATACGCGCTGCAACAAATTGTTGTGCAAGCACTTTGCCCATACCAACAAGCTGACTCCCCTGTCCTGGAAAAGTAAATGCTGCTACCATCAGTCACCTCCGAAATTATGCAAAATTATTTACTTTTGATCTTAGTCCATAAATATGAATCAAGATAAAGTAATTTATTTGGAATGAATATCTATCTTAAAGTTATATTTCAACGGCGGAATTTGATATAAAAATTGAGGAAAATACGGCACCATGAATCGGATAACGCCCCAACTTACTCCCCCCCCTAAAATTGCGCCAGCTACAACATCAAAAGGATAATGTACACCGACAAAAACACGCCCCCAACAAATTAAACATAAAAATATCACTGCAAACCTAAAGGCAGTTTTATACCGATAAAAATAAAGACATGCCGTATAAGATGCAATAGTTAAAGCATGATTACTAGGAAAAGAAGCTGTCGCACAATGCTTAATCAAAGGAAATGTGAGATCCACCACAAATGGACGTGGATGAAAATAAACAAGAGAAATGAGATAACCTATAAAAAGAGCCATACAAATGCTCACACAAATGCTTAACGCTACGCATCGTTCCATGATTTTTCCGCAAAACCACAGCATACAAAGATGTGCTGGAATAACATAAATTAAAAATTTTGCACAAAAAATACCAATTAAAACTAAAATCGACCATGATTGATAATTGCCAGCAAGCATTTTAAAAAGCGCAGAATCAATCTGGTTTAAAAAATCCATTTTTATCTCCTTAATTTTAATTATTATAGTTTTAGATCGTCATTTTTTGTGGAACATCCTGCAATATATACAAAATATATTCAAAACTTACTAAATCATATTTTTTATAAGCATGAACTTGCTATTTTTAAAAATAAGCTGTAAACGTCAAACGTTCGTTACCAGCGTTTTGGCTGGGGGTTGAACGGAGGACTGAAAAATAATTCAGTAGGAGATGTGATGTTTCCGGCCTCCCGTATCCTCACTCTCGAATGTCTCGAATTATAAACGCGTCCTTTCTTCTTTGGATCTCCAAAAAAGACAAGTCGCAGAGGCTTTGCGCTAAAACAGGTAAAGTTTAATTGGAGAAAGGCAAAATAATGGCTCTTTATGAACATATATTCCTTGCCCGACAGGATATCGCACCACAGCAAATTGATGATCTTTTGGGTGTCTACAAAGGTGTTATTGAAGCGTACGGTGGAAAAGTTGGGCGTGTAGAAAATTGGGGACTTCGTACCCTTGCTTATCGTATTCGTAAAAACCGTAAAGCTTATTATGTACTGATTAATATTGACGCACCAGCTGCGGCAATTGCTGAAGTTGAACGTCAAATGCGTATCAATGAGGATATTTTACGTTACATGACTATCCGTGTAAAAGAGCATGAAAAAGAAAAATCTGCTATGCTTGCGCGCATGGATCGCAATAATCACGCTGGACAAGATGGAGAACGACCTCGCTCCCCACGTCATCAACGTGAAGATGCTGTAGAAGGAATAGAATGATGACCGATATTAATCAAACAGCAGTGCGTCGTCCCTTTCATCGTCGTCGTAAAACGTGCCCTTTTTCAAGTGCAAATGCCCCAAAGATTGATTATAAAGATGTTAAACTGTTACAGCGTTATATTTCAGAGCGTGGAAAAATTGTTCCTTCACGGATTACAGCTATCAGTCAAAAAAAACAGCGTGAATTAGCTAATGCTATCAAGCGTGCCCGTTTTCTTGGCTTGCTTCCATACGTTATAAAGTAACAAATTGCAGTGCAGCTGAAGTATTTTCAGCTGCCTTTTTTTTGTAACTTAGCAGTACGTCGATTAATTATGTACGTGTGTGAGAGTGTATAGAATATAAAAAGTTGAGGCATTATAACGCCCCTAACTGCAGAAGGCAGGACAGCGATCAATGAAAAATTTTCATACCTATGAAATAATGACTGGTGTTTTAGCTGGGCTTTTTGCTGCTGTTATAGGAATGGCAGTCATTAGTGTCGCAAATATTGCACCTTCTTTTTCTCTTCTTCTCGGTTGCTTTCTTTCACTCCCAATTTTCATTGTTGCATTCGGTTGGGGAACGTTAGTTAGCTTTGTTGCGTTAATCAGTGCCACTCTTGTTCTTGCCATAGCCAGTAATGTTTATATTGGTTTTGGCTTTATGTTATTATTTTTTCTTCCTGCTTTTTATGCTTCTTGGTTGCTTGGACTTGCACGACCAGTACAAGAGGGAAGCTTATTGGTATGGTATCCGTTATTTTTGGTAATTTTTCATTTAACCAATTTTATCGCTCTTATATCAAGTCTTATCGGACTCTACATCCAAACGCGTCCGTCCATACCTGTTATTACAAAACAAATTATTACCAATATAACACAAGCTATGCAACAATCGCAGTCTATAAAAGAGGCTGATATACTCGCTTTTAGCGAAATTTTAACAACGCATGCAGCAACTTTGACAGCTATTATTCTGACTATTTATAGTGTGATTTTTTTCATTGGAAATCTTTATTTTTCAATGATAACAGCACAGCATATGAATTGGCTGAAAAGACCTCGGGATGATTGGGGGAAAACTTTCCGTCTTCCAATTTCTGGACTTGTTATTTTTATTGTTGTTTGTGTAGCATCAATGATTGAATTGGGATTTACTTTTAATTTAATCACGCGCGTCTTTACCACTGCATATACTGTCGTTATATCAATCAGTGGCTTAGCATATTTACACAACATTACAAAAGGGATAAACGGTCGGGTTATTATACTCTTCTTCGTATATATTGCTATTTTTATTGCCATGTTAACTGTCTTTCTTGCTCCACCTATTTCTTTCATAATGCTTCTGATGGGTATTTGGGCAGCTATTCAATACAATTTTCAATCACGGGATAAACTCTACTAATTTATTTGTTCGAAAGGAAAAAATATGGATATTATTCTACTTGAGCGCATTCCCCGTCTCGGTCAGATGGGTGATATTGTTTCAGTTAAAGATGGTTATGCACGCAACTTTCTTTTACCTCAAGGTAAAGCTTTACGCGCTAATGAAGCTAATAAAAAACATTTTGAAACACAACGCACTCAACTTGAAGCTCGTAATCTTGAACGCAAAAGTGAAGCGCAAAAAATTGCTGAAAAACTTGATGGAAAGTCATTTATTGTCGTTCGTTCAGCTGGCGAAACAGGACAACTTTACGGATCTGTATCAACACGCGATGTTTCTGAAATTATAACAACTGAAGGTTTTTCTGTTGGGCGCAATCAGGTCGAATTGAATCATCCAATAAAAACTATCGGTCTCCATGTTATCACGATTATCCTACACCCTGAAGTTCAAATTTCTGTGACAATGAATGTTGCACGTTCAACCAGTGAAGCACAACGCCAAGCAGAGGGTGAAACTCTTACTTCTGCTGAAGCAATATATGATATTCAGGAAGAATCAGAAGAGCCATTGGTAGAAGATCAGGAAGAATTGTTAGAAGAAAAAATGAATAATAACGATACCAATAATAATAACGATACCAATAGCGCTGACAAAAAGGATTAATTATCGTTTTTTTACCTTTTTTTCATTTTTTTAATTTTCTTCTTTTTTATATTTACATAATTATAGAGTGCTTAGATCAAAAATCTGAGTACTTTATTGTTACCATCATCCCAAAACTGAATTCTTGTACTTATATAGGAATCAGGATTTGATGTGGTGTAAAAAGTGAAATATGCCTAAAATTATGAGTAGCGTGATTGAAAATACTTTCACATGTTTCTTATCATTTCCTAAAATAGAAACAAAGAATCACTTGATATTTTATGCTTCAAAAATATAAAATATCCTATAATAAGTGGTCAACTTCTTACATCTTCTGTCATCTGAAACAATTTCTGCCATGAAGACACGTAATCTTATTATTTTCAATATTGAATTTTGATTATATGACATCAAAATACTCGGGATATATTGTCAGGATTTTTTAGAAAACTGAATTTGAAAATTTTCCTGATGCTTTTACTAAAATTTTTAAATTATAAAAAATAAAACACAAAAGAATTATGTTACATATTAATGCAATTGTAAGTAAATTTATGAGTAAGCGATTGGGATAAGAGTCTTTTAAAAATAAAAGCTGTGATTTTAACTAAAAACAAGGATTTGGAGCCCAATCCGTTTAATATACAGTATTCGATTATTGCCTAAAGTAGGCAAAATACGAATTTTAGTGAGAAAGCCATTATGAAAGAAATAAGCATTGCCAATTTCAGCTCTTCAGAAAAAGAAGATCCTTCTCTTTTTCGACAACTCCCACATAATGTTGAAGCTGAACAAGCATTGCTTGGTGCAATCTTTATTAACAATGATGCACTTGACCGAGTCTCAGATTTTTTAAAACCAGAGCACTTCTTTGAACCATTGCATCAAAGAATCTATGATATTTTATCGCAAATTATCGCGAAAGGAAAGCTTGCAAATCCAGTTACCATCAAGCCCTTTATTCCAGCTGAAGAAAAAATCGGAGATATTACCGTATTTAATTATGCGATTCGTTTAGCCAAAGAAGCGGTAACAATCATTAACTCTGAAGATTATGGACGAGTTATCTATGATCTTTTTATCCGACGATCCTTAATTAACCTTGGAAACCAAATCGTCAATACAGCCTTTGATGCACCTGTAGAGCTTACGCCAGCTCAGCAGATTGAGATGGTTGAACGCAATTTGTTTGAACTGGCAGAAAAAGGAAAATACGGTGGTGGATTTGAAAATTTTGATGAAGCTATAAAAAAAGCCTTTGACATGGCAAGTGCTGCCAAAAAGCGTTCTTCACGATTATCGGGGATAGCTACCCATATTAAAACACTTGATGAGCAAATGGGGGGATTACAACCATCCGACTTAATCATCTTAGCTGGACGCCCTGGTATGGGAAAAACTTCACTTGCCACCAATATCGCTTTTAACATTGCTAATGCTTACAATCATAATGCCAAAACAGAAGGCTCTTCATCAGAAAATGAAGGAGGAATCGTTGGCTTTTTCTCACTTGAAATGTCATCTGAACAGCTTGCAACACGCATTATTTCAGAACAAACAGAGCTTTCTTCTTCTGATATCCGGCGTGGTAATATTTCAGAAAAGCAGTTCTCCAAAATAATTCGTGCAATGCAGCACTTACAAAAAGCACCACTCTACATTGATCAAACAGGGGGAATATCAATTGCGCAATTGGCAGCACGCGCACGGCGTTTAAAACGGCAACATGGTTTGGATGTCTTGATTATTGACTATATACAGTTAATGACCAGCAATTCGAAGCGCTCATCTGAAAATCGTGTCCAAGAAATTACAGAAATTACTACGGGTCTCAAGGCATTAGCTAAAGAACTAAATGTTCCCATTATCGCTCTCTCGCAGCTTTCGCGCCAAGTTGAAAATCGAACAGATAAACGTCCACAACTTTCAGATTTACGAGAATCTGGCTCAATCGAGCAAGATGCTGATGTCGTTCTTTTCGTATATCGTGAAGCATATTACTTTAAAAATGAAGAACCCAAGATAGGGATTACAGAACATGAAAAACGCAAGCATGAAGAATGGCAAGATAAAATGGATGATCTTTTAGGGCAAGCTGAAGTGATCATTGCTAAACAACGTCATGGACCAACTGGGCTAGTTAAACTTGCTTTTCAACCTGATTTTACGCGTTTCAGTGATTTGGCAGACAGTCAATATCTCCCAGAACAAATTGGTTAAATCACCATGGCACGCATCCGTGTTCAATTTATTTGTCAAAATTGTGGTACCATCCATTCACGTTGGGCTGGGAAATGTAATTCTTGTGGAGAATGGAATTCCCTGATCGAAGAAGGCACAAATAACGGCATTGGCAGTGGTCCTATGCAAAATGTTCGTAAAGGGCGAGCCGTTACCCTTATGTCTCTTTCTGGAAATATTGAAGATGCTCCACGCATCCATTCTGGCATCGCTGAGCTTGATCGCGTGACTGGAGGCGGCTTTGTTCGTGGATCAGCATTACTTGTTGGTGGCGATCCAGGCATTGGAAAATCAACATTGCTAACACAAACAGCAGCCGCTTTATCACGAAAAGGGCATCATGTTGTTTATGTTTCAGGCGAAGAAGCCATTGCGCAAATATGCCTACGTGCGCAAAGGCTTGGTGCTACCAATACGGAAGTAAAACTTGCCGCAGAAACCAATGTTGAAGATATTCTTGCAACTTTAAGCGAACATAAAAAACTTGATATGGTTATTATTGATTCCATTCAAACCCTATGGTCAGATGCAGCAGATTCCGCACCTGGAACAGTCACACAAGTGCGTATTGCCGCCCAAGCGATGATCCGCTTTGCCAAAAAAACAGGAGCAGCTGTTGTTCTTGTCGGTCATGTGACAAAAGACGGACAAATTGCTGGTCCTCGAGTTGTCGAGCATATGGTTGATGGCGTTCTCTATTTTGAGGGTGAAGGCGCCCATAATTATCGAATATTGAGAACTGTAAAAAACCGTTTTGGACCAACTGATGAAATTGGCGTTTTCGAAATGTCTGACAAAGGGCTACGAGAAGTAATCAATCCATCTGAACTTTTTTTGGGTGAACGGAATGAAAAAGCACCAGGAGCTGCTGTTTTTGCAGGAATGGAAGGAACACGCCCGATATTAGTAGAAATTCAAGCACTTGTTGCCCCCTCTTCACTCGGAACACCACGACGTGCTGTTGTTGGATGGGATGGAAATCGCCTTTCAATGATTTTAGCTGTTTTAGAAGCCCATTGTGGTGTTCGCTTTGGACAACATGATGTCTATCTTAATGTTGCAGGTGGATACCGTATATCAGAACCAGCAGCTGATTTAGCTGTTGCAGCAGCTTTGGTCTCCTCTCTTGCAAACATTCCTCTCCCAACTGATTATGTGTATTTTGGCGAAATAAGCCTTTCGGGAGCTATCCGTACCGTTGCGCATTCAGGACAACGCATTAATGAAGCTAAAAAACTTGGCTTTCAAGGATCTGTTCAACCCACCGCAACAACCCAAACAACAAAATCGCAAACCTTTCAACAAAAAACATTCTCTGAACTTCCTGAGTTGGTTGGCTCTATTGTTGCAGGAAAAAAACAACCTGTATCACGTACATGATAAAAAAATTTACAAAATATAAAAGATTCTTGCTATAAAAAGCAAAGAAGCAGAAGCATGCTCGTATGTTGTTTAAACAAAACGCAATTTTATGTATAAGGAATAAATAAAGATGGCTATAACAATCCTTGATGGAATTGTCGTAATAATCGTCTTGTTATCTGCTTTTCTCTCCATGCTTCGAGGATTTTCACGCGAAATTCTTTCATTAATGTCTTGGGCAATTTCAGCTGTTGCCACATTATTTTTATTCAAACCTGTACTGCCCTTCTTTGAGCAATATCTCTCTAACAAGACGGTTGCATTGATAGCTACAGTGGTTACGATTTTCATTATTATTTTGATTATTATTTCCGTTGTTACAATGAAAATTTCCGATTTTATTATTGATAGTCGAATTGGTGTACTTGACCGCACTATTGGCTTTATCTTTGGAGCAATTCGTGGCTTATTCATTATTGTCATTGGCATATTACTCATTAATGCGCTTATCAAACCTGAGCAACAATCTGATTGGTTGAAAAATGCAAAAACAAAGCCTACCTTAGATTCACTGGGTCAAAAAATTTGGGACATACTGCCCAAAGATCTCGACTATGCTCTCGAAAAAGCTGAACAACTTTTTAAAAGAGACAATACAAGCACAAATGGTATACATTCTGATAAAAGTATGTCCCAATAAAATGAGGAATAATTTTTTATTGGGAAAAAAATTCAAATAAATATAACGTAACAATATTAACCATCTTTCATATCATAACCAAAAAAATATGATGACAAAAATTGATATTCCCTTTCAGAGATTCTCATTGGATGATGATACCCTTCATGAGGAGTGTGGAATTTTCGGTATTCTTGGGCATGAAGATGCAGCAACATTAACTGCCCTTGGGCTTCATGCACTTCAACATCGTGGTCAAGAAGCAGCTGGAATTGTTTCCTACCATAACAAGATGTTTCACCAAGAAAAACATCTTGGTCTTGTCGGAGATCACTACACAAATCCTGCAACACTTGCTCGCTTACCAGGGAATCGTGCTATCGGACATACACGTTATTCAACAACTGGAGAAGTAGCATTACGTAATGTACAGCCTCTCTTTGCTGAATTAAAAGCTGGAGGTATTGCTATTGCACATAATGGCAATCTCACAAATGGTCTTACATTACGTCGTGAACTCATTGCATCTGGTGCTATTTGTCAATCGACATCAGATTCTGAAGTTTTTCTTCATCTGATTGCTCGCTCCCGTTATGAATCATCATCTGACCGCTTTGTTGATGCTATTCGACAAGTGGAAGGTGGATACGCTATGTTGGCACTTACACGCACAAAGCTCATTGCCGCACGCGATCCCACTGGTATCCGACCACTCGTAATGGGTGAGCTTGATGGGAAACCAATCTTTTGTTCCGAAACCTGTGCACTTGATATTATTGGAGCAAAATATGTCCGCGATGTCAAAAATGGGGAAATAATCATATGCGAAATACAAAAAAATGGGGAAATCACTAAAAAAGTTATAAAGCCAGAGATAGAAAAGCCAGAGAAACTTTGCCTTTTTGAATATGTCTATTTTGCTCGTCCTGATTCAATCGTTGGAGGACGAAATGTTTATATGGCACGTAAAAATATGGGTATTCATTTAGCACAGGAAGCACCTTGTGAGGGTGATGTTGTGGTTCCAGTTCCTGATGGTGGAACACCTGCTGCAATTGGCTATGCACAAGAAATTGGAATTCCTTTTGAGCTTGGAATTATTCGGAATCATTACGTTGGTCGTACCTTTATCGAACCGACACAACAAATTCGTGCTTTTGGAGTTAAATTAAAGCACTCTGCAAATCGCCCAATCATTGAAGGGAAACGCGTTATTTTGGTCGATGACTCTATCGTGCGTGGAACAACATCCGTCAAAATTGTGCGAATGCTCCGAGAAGCGGGAGCAAAAGAAGTTCATATGCGTATTTCTAGTCCTATGATTTTTTATCCAGATTTTTATGGAATTGATACGCCTACAATTGAAAGTCTTTTGGCTAACCAGTATCCTGACTTAAAATCTATGTGTAGCTTTGTTGGAGCTGATTCATTAGAATTTCTTTCAACGGATGGTTTATATCTTGCTGTCGCAGGAGAAAAACGAAATAATGTTGACCCACAATTTACTGACCATTATTTTACTGGACACTACCCTACACATCTTGTTGATCAAGAAATGGTTCCTAAAATGCGTCAATCATCTGTTCTTAAAACAAGAAATTAATGATGACAAAGCTTGACTTTAATCTCCACGGATATGTTGCACTCGTTACAGGAGCTTTAAGAGGAATTGGTTATCATTTAGCGTTAGAGCTTGCAACGCGTGGTGCTCACATTATCGCTCTTGCACGAACAATTAGTGGTTTAACTGAACTTAACAATAAAATTCAAGAAAAAGGTGCTTCTGCAACGCTCATTCCAATTGATTTACGTCATATGGAACATATTGACTCTCTCGGAACTTCTATTGCTGAGCGCTGGGGAAAACTCGATATTATGGTTGCAAATGCAGGAATCCTTGGAACACTTTCACCAATAACTCATATCTCAAATACGGTATTTGAAGATGTTTTTCAAATAAATCTCATGAGCCAATGGCGCTTAATGAAAGCAGTTGAACCTTTACTACGTAAATCTGATGCAGGACGAGCTATTTTTCTATCCTCAAGCGTTGCTCACCTTGTACGCGCTTTTTGGGGACCTTATGCAGCTTCTAAAGCAGCTTTAGAAATTGTTGCTCGTTGCTGGGCAGAAGAGCTAAAACAAACTCACATCAAGGTCAATTGTGTTGATCCAAGTGCGACACGTACTGCCATGCGCGCGCAAGCTATGCCTCATGAAGATCCTCAAACTTTACCTTCACCGCAAGAAATTGCAGAAAAAATACTGCATTTATTATCACCCAATTTAAAAGAAACAGGTAAACTTTTTAATGTCCATAAAAATCGGTTTACGGATTATCATGCACCTGATTAATTATAATTATAAAAACTACGCATGCTAATCAAAACTTTTTATATTTCCGTCTCACCTTACAAAAAAAATGCAAAACTTTACGATTTTTTGATAGCTTTAACATTAATCTTTTTCTCTTCCAAAGCAACCCGCTTATTATAAGCTATAAAACTACAGGGTAAAAAAATCATATAGCCAACAGCTGTGATTAATAAAGTATGCCATGTATAAGTTGCCAGAAAACCCACATAAATAACAATGAAAAGCATGCATGGTACAACAATATCACGTCTCAAATTTTGATCAATTGTTTTTGCATTCCATACTGGCAAGCGACTAACCAAAAGAAAGGCAATCACTACAGTATAAAGACTAAAAAATAACGCCCAGCCCCAACTTGGTATCAAACCAAGAGCTCCCAAATAAACAGGCAATAAAAGCAATAGCGCCCCTGCTGGCGCAGGAACACCAATAAAATAATTTCCCTTCCATTTTGGTATATTAGCGTCATCCAGCATTACATTAAAACGAGCTAACCGCAAACAACAAGCAGCACAATAAACAAGAGCTGCCACCCAACCGACTTGGTGAACCTGCGTTAAAATAAAAGAATAAACAATAAGTGCAGGTGCAACACCAAAATTAACAACATCAGCAAGAGAATCCATCTGTGCTCCAAAAGATGAACTACCATCCATCAAACGAGCGATGCGACCATCAGCACCATCTAAAACTGCTGCTAAAAGTACCATTAAAATAGCAGCCTCATAGCGATGCTCAAAAGCTAAGCGAATACTACTCATTCCCGCGCAAATTGCCAAAACAGTGATAATATTGGGGATGACATATCGCATCGGCGTGGGTGAACGCCACCGATTTGGAATGTCATCATGTTGTCCTTCAGGATTAAATGAAGAAAATAATGAAAAATTTTTCATTGTTTATCCTAGTCAAATCTGAAATTAGTTATGGCACTCTTATCATCAAAAGAACCTAAAACTGTTTCTCCAGCAATAGCTACTTGGCCAACCGCAACACGTAACTTTACTTCAATTGGAATATAAATATCAAGGCGAGAGCCAAAACGTATCAGCCCAAAACGTTGCCCTGTCATAACTGAATCATTTTCTTTTGACCAACAAACAACCCGACGCGCAACCATTCCTGCTATCTGCACTATACCAATTTTCCCATGCTTGCTGTCAATCACTACTCCATTACGCTCATTAAATTGACTAGCCTTATCAAGCTCAGCATTGACAAACTTACCTGGACGATACACAATAGACTCTACCGTACCGCTTATAGGAATGCGGTTAATATGGCATGAAAAAATATCCATAAACACGGAAATGCGAATCATTTCTTTATTACCCAATCCTAACTCTTCAGGTGGAACACATGGCTCAACAAATGAGATACGTCCATCAGCAGGAGATATAACCCAATTTGGATTCAAAGGTATCACACGGTTTGGATCGCGAAAAAAATATATACACCACACCGTTAAAACGAGACCACACCAAAACAACGGACTCCATATCCAACCAAGAATAAGAGAAATAACAAAAAACGCTACAATAAAAGGATAACCTTCTTTATGAATTGGCACAAAGTTATTATGGACAGATTGCAGAATACTCATATAATTTCCTGTTCAGATATAATCTCATAAGTAATGATTTTTTTGTTCTTTCCTTCTTTTTGCACACTAAATCAATCACTCCATATAAAATATAGGCCATTTCACACAGGTTATTTTTTACGATTAACAATGCCCAGCTCATCCTCTTCACGCATTTTACGTAACTTTTCTTCTGCCTTCGATGCTTCAAGTTGTTTGTTCCACATTGAAGCATATAAACCTTTCTTACGCAAAAGCTCATCATGTGTTCCATTTTCAATAATACGACCATGTTTGAGTACCAAAATTTCATCAGCATTGATAACAGTAGAAAGACGATGAGCAATAATCAATGTCGTACGCCCACGGCTTACAATATCCAATGCCTGTTGAATTTCTTGTTCTGTTGCCGTATCAAGAGCCGCGGTTGCTTCATCTAGAATAAGAAGCGGAGGAGCTTTTAATAAGGTTCGCGCAATAGCCACGCGTTGTTTTTCACCACCCGATAGCTTGAGACCACGTTCACCTACCATAGATTGAAAGCCTTCTGGAAGCATCTCAATAAATTTTGATATCCGCGCCATTTGAGCAGCTTTGTGCATTTCTTCATCTGTAGCACTTGGACGCCCATAACGAATATTATATGCAATTGTGTCATTAAATAAAACTGTATCTTGTGGCACCATACCGATAGCTTCACGCAAACTTTCTTGAGTTACATCACGAATATCCTGTTCATCAATTGTAATCGAGCCCTCATCAACATCGTAAAATCGAAAAAGTAATCGCGAAATAGTCGATTTACCAGCACCTGATGGGCCAACAATTGCAACTGTTTTTCCTCCTGGAACTTCAAAATCAATATCTTTAAGAATCTGGCGTGTCTGATCATAAGCAAATTTTACTTTATTAAATCGAATGGTACCACCACCTACCACCAATGGCTTAGCATCTGATTTATCAACAATTTCCTGTCGAGCATCTAAAAGATCAAACATAGCTTCAATATCTGTTATACCTTGTCGAACTTCACGATAAATTGAACCAATAAAGTTCAATGGAATGGAAAGCTGTATTAAAAGTGCATTAATAAAAACGAAATCTCCTAAAGTTTGCGTCCCATGAAAAACTTCATAAGCTGACATCAACATCAGGATAGCCATTCCTATACCAAAAATAACAGCCTGACCAAAATTAAGCCAACTTAATGATGTCCAAATTTTCGTTGCAGATTTTTCATAATCTGCCATCGAAGAATCAAATTGATGTGCTTCTAAAGTTTCATTGCCAAAATATTTGACCGTTTCAAAATTCAAAAGAGAATCAACAGCACGCGTATTTGCCTCAGTATCTGCTGTATTCATTTTTTGTCGAATACGAATACGCCAATCACTCGCTTTAATTGTAAACCAAGTATATAAACCAACTGTTGCTACAACTATGAGAAAATAAAGCCCTCCATAGCTGACGCAAAATACAAGTGCCGTTAGCACAAATTCTAAAACCGTTGGAACTGTATTGAGAATTGAAAATCTAACGATAGATTCAATTCCCTTCGTACCACGCTCAATCACACGAGAAAGCCCACCAGTCCGCCTCTCTAAATGAAATCGCAAAGATAGTCCATGAACATGCACAAAGGTCTTATAAGCTAAGCGACGAACAGCATGTTGACCAACGGTTGCAAAAAGGGAATCTCGTAGCTGATTGAATCCAGCTTGAACAATACGTGCAACATTGTACGCTAAAACGAGCATGATGGGGGC
The DNA here is from genome assembly GCF_047263965.1 of Bartonella propinqua. NCBI lineage: Bacteria > Pseudomonadati > Pseudomonadota > Alphaproteobacteria > Hyphomicrobiales > Bartonellaceae > Bartonella > Bartonella propinqua. The sequence goes on from NZ_JBLEBK010000003.1 coordinate 54,523, forward strand.
AAGCAAACTGGATGGAAACCACGTAGATAACTTAGATCTCACATCAAGCACATCTGTAGCATATTTAAAAAAATACGGCACAGATATGAGAATCAGCTTAGCTAAAACAAGATAAAATATCGCCCATATAACACGCATTTTCAGATCACGCCGATCTGCTGGCCACATATAAGGCCATAAATTATAAAGTGTGCGCAAAGTCTGACCTGTATCTGACGACACAGTTTTCATCATTTCATTCCGTTTCATAAAGCCACTATTTCTCTCTCAAGCACCCAATGGGCAATACAACACTTCTCCTGCATCAGTTTACAGATCATACTACCCCCTCTTCTATACGCTTCTCATAAGCGACACGTATTAGCATTTGAGGTTAGACTGTTTTTGAAAGAGGGACAAGAAATAATCCACTATAAGGTTTATTATTTTGGTCTATATCCTCATACCATTTTGCCGCATATAAACTCTCAACTTCTACACACTTTTTTCAATTCCTCTTAAAGCTATTTCTTTGACTTACCAATCTCTTAAAACCCTTATTAAAAATTTCACTATTTAGAATGGTAAATTTCTTACCTTCTGTCTTTTTAATAACAGAATAATCACTATTGGTTTCCAAACGAGCAAAGCAGTTTCATGTAAACTACAGCCGTTAATACGCAGCATTGTATTAGATCATTCATGCTGATCCCCAAGTTTTTGATCTCATCGACTTGAAAAACATTACCTAAAATTAATTACAATGCTTTGCTCTGTAATAAGAGGGCGAAAAAACTAAATATCGTGCTAAAAAATTAAAAGATGCAATCAAGGAGTGCCAAATGAATAAGACAAATAACAACTGAATACGAATTGTAAATAACTCCTCCAATGATATTACCCATCACAAAATTACTTACCAGACCCAATGATGTCATTTTGACTAAGCTACCACGCCCTATGGTTTTTAAAATAAAGAGGAAAGCAACGAAGCTTATAACTAACTCAAATGCAATATATCCGTAATGATATAAAATTCCACCAGACTCTCTTCTTATGTTATGAAAGCTGTTAGAATATGAGTATTAAAAACGCTTTATTTCCCACTTAGTTATACGCTCACCTGTCTGTGGATCTTTTCCATCTTTTAGTAAAATCCCCTCAACTGCAAGCTCATCACGAATTGTATCTGCAGCTGTCCACTCTTTATTATGGATAAGGCGTAGTCTTTCGGCAATGCGCCGATCAATAAATTTTGAATCAAGAGAAGTTTTTCTCATAAACAATGGGCACTTTACTTCTCTAACCCACTCTTGCCGCAATAATCCAAACAAATTCATTCCATTTGCAAGAGCTACTGCATTACCTGATTTGTAAAATTTTCGCAAAACAGCAATCGCATTTGGAGTGTTAAGATCGTCACTTAATATACTTATCAAGGAATCCTCAAGAACTTCATTCTTCTCCAAGCTCTCTCTTTTACAGCGAAGCAATTCATACCAACGATACAGTTCACTACTGGATTGTGCTAAACGCTCAGCTGTCCAATTTAATGGTTCACGATAGTGCGTTTGTAACATCGAAAAACGTGTAGATAAACCAGCCCAGTTTTGTTTTATTTCATCTGTTATAGCATCATTAAACTCAAAAAAATTACTCTCTAAAATAGAACGAATAGTAATAAAGTTGCCGAGGCTTTTAGACATTTTCTGCCCTTCAACTTGCAAAAAACCATTATGAATCCAAAGGTTAGCCATTCGTTCAGTCCCAAAAGCTGAACAACTTTGTGCGATTTCATTTTCATGATGAGGAAAAATTAGATCAATACCACCGCCATGAATATCAAAAACATTCGCTGTTGGATCATCACACATCAAACCACCGCCATAAGGAGTTAGTAGCTTTGCCATCGACATCGCAGAACATTCAATATGCCAACCAGGGCGACCTAAAACAGGAATTCCTGCTGGTGATGCCCAACCTGGCTCTCCTTCCGCAGAAGGTTTCCATAAAACGAAATCCATCTCCTCTCTTTTATAAGCAGCAACATCAACACGCGCACCCGCTCTCATTTCATCTAATGAGCGTTTTGCAAGTGTACCATAATGAGGATGCTTTTTTATGCTACTTACAGAAAATAATATATGATTTTCCGCTTTATAGGCGTACCCCTTTTTAAGCAATTTTTCAATCAAAGAGCACATTTCCTCTAAATGATCAGTTGCACGTGGTTGACTTGTTGGCAATAAACAACCAAGTGCCATAGTGTCTTGTTGAAATTGAGAATATGTACGCTCAGTCAATTGGCGAATAGCATCATTTAGCGCTAACTCTGGATACTCGCGGGCTGCTCGTGCATTAATCTTATCATCCACATCTGTAATATTACGAGCATATATAACATGATCATTGCCATAGATATGGCGCAATAAGCGAAATAAAATATCGAAAACAATCACAGGACGTGCGTTACCTATGTGAGCATAATCGTAAACTGTCGGACCACAAACATAAAGACGTACCTTAGCCGCATCTATCGGTGTAAAACTTTCTTTTTTGCGCGTAAGTGTATTATAAAATCGCAATTCTCTCATCATTATACTCCGTTAGCGATATTACTTGTCGCTCTTAGATACATTTTACCTAAGATCACCAAGCTATGCGAGCTTAGAATAAAATTTTCATACATCTGATGTAAAATGCCCATAACCATTCCACTTTATGCTGTATCCACCATCCGTCATAAAAACAATCGTATTTTACTTGATTGAACAAAAGTATTACCGGTAAAAATTCATATCCAATTTGTTTATGATCAAAATATCAGAAGAGAAAATCTTCAACACACAAAACAATGTAAATTTACACGCAAAAAAAATTACATGCAGAAAATTTGAAGTTTTTAACGACACAAAGCCTAGTTAAAACTTTTAATATTCCCATGTTTATTTCCTTACTACCTTCCCTGCCCTAAATTTCATAACATGTTTGCTATCGGTTAATAATGCACAATTTTTGTCATATCCTTTAACAATATACTCAATGATAAAAGTACTTTATCCGTGATTGTAATCGTACAGAAATTTATTAAAAGTGAGCAATAAAAATGATGCGTAATACATTGATAAAAATTATTATTTTGACATTTTTTGTAACATCAATACCAACTTTTGCGCAACAATATCCACCATATGATACAAAACTGCTGCGACTGGCAGAAATTTTGGGATCCCTGCATTATCTGCAAAATCTTTGCAATATCCCAACAAACCAATGGTATAATCACATGACCGCACTTATTGAAGCAGAAAACCCAACTCCACAAAGGCGCGCTTATTTTTACGAAGCGTTTAATGAAGCTTATCGTGCTTTTTCAGCAAATTACCATCATTGTACACAATCAGCAATTGAAGCAAACCAACGATACGTCACAGAAGGCAGATCCTTATCAGAAAACCTTCTCACACATTTTAACAATTAACCTGTATAAAATATCATGTCACCACTTTACGCTATACTAATAGTGATAGTTCCTAAAATAAATAAGCTAGTAATAAACCAAATCTGATATAGAGATAACCTCTTCTAATGACTAAAAAATAAACTCTCAAGGTACTTTTATTTATGCACCATCAAAGTATATATTTATGTATCATCAAAGCATAATGAGTACCTTTTCACTCACAAAATCATCTATCTCATAAGATTTATCAATTTTAATTAGATTACGCCAAAGTTTCTATAAATTTAACAGGCTCACCTTGCGAAGGTGTAACAATTTCACCTTCCCACATAACCCGTATACCACGGATAATGGTTCCAACAGGCCAACCCTTAACCTTTTTGCCATCATAAGGTGTCCACCCCGCGCGCGAACCAATCAATGCATTCGTAATAATCTCTTCCCGCTTAAGATCAACAATGGTTAAGTCAGCATCATATCCAACAGCAAGGCGCCCTTTACAGCTTATGCCAAAAATGCGACTAGGACCGTGCGAGGTGAGATCAACAAAACGTTCAAGAGATATCTTTCCTGCATTTACATGCGTCAACATAATTGCTGCTGTTGTCTGCACACCTGTCATCCCTGAAGGAGAAGAAGGATAAGGCTTACGCTTTTCTTCAAGCGTATGAGGAGCATGATCAGAACCCAAAACATCAACAATTCCCTGCTGAACACCGTACCAAAGAGATTCACGGTGAAAATTTTCGCGGATAGGTGGATTCATCTGAATCAATGTGCCAAGTCGCTGGTAATCATCAGCAGTTAACGTCAAATGATGTTGAGTGACTTCAATTGTTGCTATATCTTTATGATTTTTCAAAAAATTAATTTCTTCCGCTGTAGAAAGATGTAACACATGAATACGCGCTTTTGTTTCATGTGCAATTTTAACCAAACGTTGTGTACATTTTAATGCTGCAACTTTATCACGCCAGATTGGGTGTGATGATACATCTCCTTCAATACGCAACACTTTACGTTCATTGAGTCTTGCCTCATCTTCAGAATGAAAAGCCACACGACGACGTGTGTTCTTCAAAATAAGACGTACACTTTCATCATCATCCACCAAAAGATTACCCGTAGAAGACCCCATAAAGACTTTAATTCCAGCAGCACCAGGAAGTCTTTCTAATTCAGCCAATTCTAATGTATTTTCACGCGTTCCCCCAACCCAAAATGCAAAATCACAATGCATCCGGTGAAATCCGCGTTTAACCTTATTGGTCAATGCTTCTTCTGACGTAGTCAATGGGTTGGTGTTGGGCATTTCAAACACTGCTGTAACACCTCCTAAAACAGCAGAATATGAGCCACTTTCCAGATCCTCCTTATGTTCATTGCCTGGTTCGCGAAAATGGACTTGGCTATCAATGATACCAGGTAAAATATGAAGTCCTGTACAATCAATTACTTCACCAGCAGACGCACATGTGAGATCACCAATTTCAGCAATACGACCGTTCGTGATACCAATATCACGCTTGCTACTTCCATCATGATTTACAAGTGTTGCGCCTTTTAAAATTGTATCAAATGTTTTAAACATAACCGTGCTCCTTACGTATCCCCTCTTTATCGATTATGTAACTTTGGGCAGAAAGGCAAGAACCATGAACGAAAAACAAAATGCCATTCGCTTTAAAAACCGTAAAATTATTAAAGTTACAGGTGAAGAAGCAACAGATTTTCTGCAAGTTCTTATCACAACAGACGTAAAACAAATTAAACCACAAGAAATTTTTCCTGGAGCTCTCTTATCCCCACAAGGAAAAGTTATTGCTGATTTTTTAATAGGCAAAATAAATGGTGGCTATCTGATTGATATTGTTGCATCCTTAGCTGACACCTTCCAAAAACGCCTTCTTCTCTATAAGTTGCATAAAAAAGTAGAAATTACACAACCACTACAAGAAATGGTTACGGTTTTGTGGAACAATGAAAAGGAAATAGATACCTTAGATTGTGATTTAAGTTTTATTGATAAGCGATTTCCGCAAAAAGAGAAGATATTACGAGCTTATGGGAAAACACCTTTTGCTGTTCCAGAATATAATGATACTTGGAATAAATTGCGTATCCGTTATGCAATTGCAGAAAGTGATGAAGACTATGAAATAGGAAAAGTCTTTCCTCATGATATTAATTACGATCAAATCGGTGGATTAGCGTTTAATAAAGGTTGCTATATCGGACAAGAAGTGATTTCACGAATGCATCACCGTCGTGCAGCGCGTCGTCGTGTTTTGATAGTAAAAAGCCAACATGAACTAGCCTTAAAATCCAGCGTTACAGCAGGAACAAAAGTACTTGGTTGTTTGGGAACATGCTCTGGAAACGAAGCCTTAGCTTTAATGCGTATTGATCATGTTAAAGATGCTATGAACAACAATGTCACATTTACAGTAGAAAATGCCCCTGTCACAATAAATATTGCTGAAAATATGAATTTTACCTTTCCTGAAGACACTGTGGAAACTAACTAATGGCTAAAGTTGAATTATCACAAAATGGAGAAGCACGCGCTTGGCAAAGAATGCTTTCTGGACGGCGACTTGACTTACTAAATCCTTCACCTTTTGATATTGAAATCGAAGATATTGCTCACGGTCTTGCCCGCGTTGCACGCTGGAACGGTCAAACAAAAGGAGAACATGCCTATTCTGTCGCACAACACTCACTTTTGGTAGAGCAAATATTTCAGAAAATTTCTCCGCAATCGTGTAACAACGAATGCCTTTGTGCACTACTTCATGATGCACCAGAATATGTTATTGGCGATATGATCTCACCTTTTAAAGCTGTCATAGGCGAGCAATATAAGCTCATCGAAAAGCGTATACAAGATGCTATTCACATGCGCTTTTCTCTCTCTATTGACCTTTCTCAAAAACTCTTAAAAAAAATTAAACAAGCTGACCGTATTGCAGCATTCTACGAAGCCATCACTCTCGCTGGATTTAATTCAGAAGAAGCTCTTCACTATTTTGGATCTCCAAATCATATTTTACCCGACGATCTTATTTTGCAATCATATTCCACACAACACATTGAACACACCTTTTTAACCCGTTTTAACGATCTCGACACTCAAAGATCGTGCTAATAATATTTTTTCTAACTTTTCATCCTTTATGATTGCAACTACAAAGCTCACGAATATATTAATTAAGTTTATAGCCTTCTCCCACTCATGCTCACTTGAGAACGGTTATAAAAAGAGTAAAGCAAGCACTTTTTTCATCATTATTCTGTGAAGCTTAGGACTCTACAATCGCTATCTTTATGCGTAGCGTAAAATCCGCAAAAAACGAACATCGTTAAGCTCAAGCATTTGCCAATAATTCACTATCGAACATGCCCTCAGAAAGTTTGTAAGTTCATTGGTCAATTTATACAAATGAATGAAATAGCATACAAAAAATCATGATGCACTTTGTGCACAAGCAAGGCACATATAAAGGAATGCATGTTAATCAGGATTTAAAAACAAATGCTCGCTTATAATAACTTTATATTAAACTGAACTTTATTTAAATTTATAAACTTCTGAATCTGCTGGAAAAGCACGTGCTTTGACATCATCTGCATAACTCTTAATTGCAGTTTCTACAGCTTGTTCAAGAGCACCATAACGACGCACAAATTTAGGCACATAGGCGCCATAGCCCAACATATCTTCCATGACCAATATCTGTCCATCACACTGTTTGGATGCACCAATACCAATAGTAGGGATAGAAAGATTTTCTGTCAGCTTTACCGCTAAGGGTTCCACAACCCCTTCTACGACAACAGCAAAAGCACCTGCCTCTTCAATTGCTATCCCATCTGCTTCAATCTTTTGCCAATCACCCTCTTTACGCCCTTGCGTCTTGAAACCACCAAAACAATTTACTGCCTGCGGAGTAAGACCAATATGTCCCACAACTGGAATGCCACGTTTACATAAAAAATCAATTGTTTCTGCTATATAAACGCCACCTTCTAACTTAATTGCACCACAACCAGTTTCTGCCAGAATACGCGACGCATTAGAAAAAGCTTGTTCTTTGCTTTCTTCATAAGAACCAAAAGGCATATCAACAACCACAAGTGCCCTCTTAGACCCACGCATAACTGCCTTCCCATGTAGAATCATCATATCTAAACTAACGGGAAGTGTTGTATCAAACCCATGCACAATCATACCAACGCTATCACCCACCAAAAGTAAATCGCAATATGGGTCAGCAATCCGTGCCGTATAAGCTTGATAAGCCGTTAAAGAAACAATCGGTTCTTTTCCTTTTCTTGATCGTATTTCAGAAGCAGTAATCCGTTTTATGGTTTTATGTACACTCATTTTTAGCCCTTCTATTGCAATATATATTGATCAATAAGCCTAACCTCACCAAAGCGGACAGTTAGTAATAAAACTGCAGGTGTATCCAGTTTTCCTTTGATCTCGCATAAAGTTTTCATGTCTCGTAAATCTACTGATTCAATAATCGCACGCGATTCCTGTTGTAAAACATCGCGCACAATTTTGCATAATTTATCAACAGAGCGTTCACCTTGAAGATAAAGCTTTTCAGCAGCTTTACCGCTCTCAGAAATAATTTTTGCAGCTTTGCGATCTTCTAATGTTAACAACTGATTCCGTGAAGAACTTGCTAAGCCATCTGCTTCACGTAAAATAGGCACTCCAACAATTTCAACAGGAAAGGCTAAATCTTCAACCATACGACGGATAATCAAAAGCTGTTGAAAATCCTTTTCCCCAAAAAAAGCCTTATCTGGCTGAACAATGTTAAAAAGCTTAGCAACAACGCTGGTCACACCACAAAAATGCTCTGGACGTAATTTTCCCACTAAAATGTGCGATAGCTTTTCTACCTTCACACTTGTTTCATTACCTAGTGGCCACATTTCTTCTACAGAAGGCGCAAAAACATACTCTACATCCGCCTTTTCCAATAAAGCACAATCGCCCATCAAATCTCTTGGATATTGATCAAAATCCTCATGAGGACCAAATTGTTTCGGATTAACAAAAATAGAAACCAATATCCGATCACACACTGTCCTTGCTCGCTCTACTAATGCAAGATGACCATCATGCAATGCCCCCATAGTTGGAACAAAACCAATTGAAAACCCTAGACATCGCTCTTTCGCAATACATTCACGTACTTCAGCAATTTCTCTTAAAATTCGCATCTTTACATTCTATTCACTTTTATCAAATTAACAAACTAACGCTTGCGCACAAAACCGTCGTTCAAATAATTGTATTAAATTAATACGCATTGATGGCTGCTTTATCCCCCGTGGTTCCCAGACATGGCGCATTAAAAAAAAACCCGTTAAAATAAAGCCATTCATTATATCACTACAATTTGCAGGACGGACAGTTCTTTGTACAAGAAACTGTGGTAAAATTAGGAGCTTTTTTCTCCAAGGATATCCTGCTTCTTCACATACCGCACGCCCTGATTTTGGTGAAACATAATAAAGTTTTTCTTGACGACCTGTTGCAGCACAACGGGATAAGTCAAGACCAAAGCCAAGTTCTTCAAGAAGTCGCATCTCAAAACGTACAAGCAATTCCGCATTTACGAGCGGCTCATCAAAATTTTGCATAAAAAGATATAAAATATCATATAAAATAGGATGCGGATCACGCTCAGGAAGAAGGCGCAAATGGCAAGCTATCAACTGCAAAGCATAAAGTGCCTCTGGTAAAACAATTAACCGTGCAGCATGTAAATCAAGTGCTTCAAGCCGAAAAAGCCCCAAATGTTCGTCTAAACGTGCCCACCACTCAGCCTCTACAAAATTTCCAGGTTGAAGAAGAGCTGCCATACGACGCGAACGCCCCCCTTTTACCACCCCCATATAGCGACCATGCTGACGCGTCATAATTTCAAGAATAACGCTTGTTTCACCGTGCTGACGTGTGCCAAGGATAATGGCTTGTTCTTTCCATTTCATTTTATTTTAAAAAGTCCAATCCCATTTCACGGTAACGCTCTGGATCAGTGTCCCAATTATCACGCACTTTTACAAATAGAAAAAGATGAACCTTCTGATCCATAATTTCCATTAATTCTTTACGCGCTGCCTGACCAATTGCTTTAATTGTATCGCCTTTTGCTCCTAAAACAATTTTCTTCTGACTATCACGCTCTACATAAATAACCTGATTAATCTTCACTGAACCATCTGAGCGCTCTTCCCAACTTTCTGTTTCAACTGTTGAAGAATAAGGAAGCTCATCATGAAGACGAAGAAAAAGTTTTTCACGCGTAATTTCAGCCGCAAGCTGACGCATAGGCATATCTGAAATTTGATCTTCTGGATAATACCACGGACCCCGTGGCATTATTGCGCTTAGTGCGTGAAGCAAATCCTTGCAACCAGAACCGTTAAGAGCTGAAATCATAAATGTCTGCAAAAAATTCACTTGCTCATTAATTTTGGCAGTTAATGCTAAAAGGGATGATTTAGCAACTGTATCAATCTTATTAAGAACAAGAATCTTATCCTGCTTCATATTTTTTACAGTATCTAACATTGCGTAAACTTCATCCGAAAGAGCACTTTGAACATCAATCAAAACTAAAAGAACATCAGCATCTCTGGCGCCTCCCCAAGCAGCAGATACCATAGCACGTTCTAACCGTTTGTGGGGACGAAAAACACCTGGTGTATCAATTAACACAATTTGCGTATCATCATGAATGACAATTCCTCGGATCAAAGTCCGTGTTGTCTGTACTTTATGCGTTACAATTGAAACCTTTGTTCCAACGAGCTGATTAACCAATGTTGACTTACCCGCATTAGGCATCCCAATGAGCACAACAAAACCAGAACGCGTTTTGATAACGTCATCCATGATCATTTTTTCCCATTGTTTCCCATATGCCTTCTCGCCGTAAAATCTTTTCAGCTGCCATTCTTTCAGCATATCGTTTTGAGCTGCCTTGTCCAATCTCTGGTGCAAAACCAGGAATACTTACTTCTACCATAAAGACAGGATCATGATCTGGACCATAACGTTTTACAATCTGATAATGTGGCTGTGCACAACCTTGCACATGTGCCCATTCCTGCAACTCTGTCTTGGAATCACGTCGACCAGCTCCCATCTGCTGTGCCCGACCTTGCCAATATTTTTGAATAAAAGGGCGAACGCTCTCCAATCCTCCATCAAGATACATCACAGCAATTAAAGCTTCAACTACATCAGCGTGCATATTTGTAAGCCGACGACCCTCCAAGTTTTTCATCTCAAAACCAACATAGATCATATCGGGCAAACCCATTTCTAGCGCAATATCAGCACATGTGCGTGCATTTACCAAACCATTTAAACGTACTGATAATTCACCTTCACTTGCCTGTGGAAAAAACTGATACAACATCTCTGCAATCAAAAGCCCAAGAACTCGGTCACCTAAAAATTCCAACCGTTCATAATTCCCCTGCTCCAAACCCTGTACACTGGAATGCGTTAATGCTCTTTTTAATCGATGCTCATCTTTAAAATTATGCCCCGTCAATTTTTCAAGTTGATCAATGATTGAACGCTTCATCGTTGATCTCCTGCTTATTGAGCGGCAAATCATGAACAGTATGGATAAAGGAAAACAAACGCTTCCAACGCACATCAAACGGCCAGCGCCAAATTTGCCAAGCACTTGAACCATTACTGATAGAGAAAAAAATCAAACTTGCTCGACCAATAAGATTTTCCTCTGGAACATAACCCACACTTAAACGACTATCATCTGAATTATCTCGATTATCACCCATTACAAAATAATGCCCCTGAGGAACTTCAAAAACTTCTGTTTCATCAACTCGTGGGAAAAATCCTAAATCAAGCGTATCATAAGTGACACCATTAGACATCGTCTCGCGATAAACATCAACAGGGTAGTCAACCTCTGTTATATCAGGGTTATGAATTTGTCCCATAAAGCGACGTGAAACAGCCTCATCATTGATATAAAGAACACCTTGACGAACCTGTATACGATCACCTGGGAGACCAACAACACGCTTTATATAATCAATATCTGTATCACTCGGTAAACGAAAAACCACAACATCCCCACGTTGAGGCTGAGATGCCCAAATACGTCCCGAAAAAATAGGAGGAGAAAAAGGTATGGAAAAATGAGAATACCCGTATGTGTACTTAGAAACAAACAAGTAATCGCCTACCAGCAAAGTAGGACGCATTGAGCCAGAAGGAATACTAAAAGGCTGAAAAAAAAGCGTGCGAATAAGCGCAGCTAAAAATAGAGCCTGTATCAAAACGGAAATAAATTCAAAAATTCCGCCTTTTTTTTCTCTTTTATACACTTTTTCTTTCTGGATCATTACAGACCACCTTCCCATTACAGATACTACTCATCTGTTCATCATAATATTCAAATAACAAAAGCACGATCTTCCACAATATTTATCCACGTGGAAGTGCCTCAATAATAATAAATGCCTGCGCCCAAGGAAAATCATCTGTTAAGCTGAGATGGACAACAGCATCATAATGGGGAGGCAACAATTTTCGCAGTTGCATTTGTGCGCGACTTTTTAATTTCATAATTGGTTTTCCAGATGGTAAATTAACTACCTCCATATCTTGCCAACTTACACCGCAAGCGATTCCCGTGCCTAGAGCTTTAGCACATGCTTCTTTGGCAGCAAACCTTTTGGCGTAAAAAGAAGATTTTTCTGCGAGATTTTCAGATTTTTTCTGCTCAATATCCGTAAAAATACGTTGAATAAAACGATCCTCGTAACGAATTAACATTCTCTCAATGCGTCTGATATCAATGAGATCATTTCCAAGCCCAACGATCATGAGATATTACTCGAATTTCCTTGCCATAAACGCCTCTTTTTCATAATCTTTTGATATCTCTTTTGTTGAAAACGGGTTATTGCTCTGTAAACACCTATATAAGAAAAACTGCCTAAAATAAAACCTAAAAAGATACCACCGATAATCATTGGCATCATGATCGAGTTCCACGCATCCTTGAAAAGGAGAGATGCATTCGAAAGTGTCAAACCATCAAACAAAGCACGAATCTGAGAAAGAGAGATTTCATTCACATCGTTAAAAAGCGATAAACACAAGTAACCTATTTTATAATCTACCATAACAATAAATAAAAATGTCAGCGGATTAGAAAAAACAGTCCCGATGATTGCTGCTGCAAAATTTCCGCGCAAAATCCAAGAAAAAACTATTGCCAAAATAATGTGCACCCCTAAAAGAGGTGAACAAGCTAAAAAAATACCGACAGCAAAACCCAATGCTACTTTATGCGGTGTTGCCGATATACGCAAAATACGTTTCCGCATATAGCAAAATGAACGAGAAAATGAACGACGCGGCCATAACCAAAGTCGTATACGCTTTATAAAATTCACTGATTCTCGACGGCGAAAAAGCATATGATTCTCAATATACATCTTATGAAAACGAAATGATTTATATGATTCAAATTAATCGCACTGAATTTTTGCACAAAAACAAAAAAATATAAAGACATTAAATATTTCGACTTCCTGGCTTGACTGCTGGAATCATAGCAAGCTCAGCAGGAAGTGCATCACTAGCATAAGATACTATCTCATACTCAGCAAGGGCAATCAACGGAACTCCAACATCAACCTTACCACCAGAACGATCAAAGATACACGCACTTGCCACCACATCTGCCCCTGCTGCAACCAGAGCCTCGATTGTCTCACGAATAGAAAGACCTGTTGTTACAATATCTTCAACAATCACAACCCGCGCACCCTTCTTGATTTCAAAACGACGTAATTGAAATACGCCACTCACACGCTCTACCCAAAGAGAAGGAATACCAAGATGACGCGAAGTTTCATATGAGGGAATAAGACCGCCAATTGCAGGACCAACCACGTAATCAATTTTTCCTTCAACGCATCTTTTGATTTTTTCAGCTAACCCGCAACACAATTTTTCCGTCAAGTCAGCATGCATGAATACTTTCGCTTTTTGCATATAAGTAGCGCTATGGCGACCTGATGTTAAAATAAAATGCCCTTCCATAATAGCGTCTGCCTGTTTAAAAATATCAATCACATCCTGTGTATTCATTACAAAATCTCTCATTTTATCCATGAACCCGACGCACTGTACCAACCGAATCTGCTTCTTTTAACTGAGAAAAAATACGATTCAAATGTTTTAAATCCCAAACTTCTAAATCAATCATAATTTCTGTAAAATCTGGTGCAGTACGAATAAAAGACAAATTTTGGATATTAGCATCATTGGCAGAAATAACCTGAGTAATTTCTGCTAAGGAACCAGGGCTATTAACAACCGAAACATTAATCCGAGCAGGAAAACGTTCACTCATTTGTGCATCGATATCCCAGCGGACATCAATCCACCGTTCTGGCTGATCATCATACGCCATCAAAGCCGAAGACTGTATTGGATAAATAACAATTCCTGCACCAGGTTGCATAATGCCAACAATCCGATCTCCCGGCACAGCTCCTTCAGGAGAAAACCGAACTGGAATATCTCCTTGAGTTCCTCGAATAGGTAATGCTTTATATTGATGCTTCTTCTCTGAAGTTGCACCATTTTCATTTTCTGGAACTTTAAAAATCATGCCTTGAGCATTTTCAATGTTGAACCAACCTTCTTCCCCAGGCTTAAAAGATGGTTTTTGTACCACGCGGTGATCTTGATAATCAGGATAAACCGCTTTAATTACATCAGCAGAAGGCAATTCGCCACGCCCAACAGCTGCCAAAACATCTTCCACATCCTTGCGTGCCAAACGTGGCAACACTTGCTTAAGAGCATCTTCTGAAAATTGTTTGCCCATATATTCAAACGAACGTTCAAGAATACGATATCCAAGACCTGAATATTGCTTACGTACTGCTGCGCGAGTCGCTCGACGAATAGCTGAACGCGCTTTTCCCGTTACGACAAGAAACTCCCAAGCTGCTGGAGGAATTTGAGCTTGTGAACGTATAATATCAACTTCATCACCATTTTTTAGTTTGGTCATTAAAGGCATAATGCGACCATTAATTTTTACCCCCACACAAGAATCACCAATGTCAGTGTGAACTGCATAAGCAAAATCAATAGGTGTGGCACCTTTAGGAAAGGCAATCAATCGACCTTTCGGGGTAAAACAGAAAACTTGATCCTGAAAAAGCTCAAGCTTTGTGTGTTCTAAAAACTCTTCTGGATTATCCCCATCTGATAAAGATTGAATCGTTTGGCGCAACCATGCATAAGCATTGGTCTCACTAGATAACTTTGAAGTCGAATAATGAGAACCGTGTTCCTTATAAATGGAATGCGCCGCAACGCCATATTCAGCAATTTCATCCATAGCAGCAGTTCTAATCTGCAATTCAACGCGTTGTCTTGAAGGACCTACAATCGTTGTATGGATAGAACGATAATCATTTTGCTTTGGAATAGAAATATAATCTTTAAAACGACCAGGAACCATTGGCCACGTAGTATGGATAACACCAAGAGCACGATAACAATCATTTACCGTTTTAACAATTACGCGAAATCCAAAAATATCGGACAATTGTTCAAAAGATAATGCTTTGCTTTCCATTTTACGAAAAACTGAGTAAGATTTCTTTTGACGACTTTTAACATCAGCTTTAATGCCATTCTCAAAAAAAAGTTTTGTCAATTCATTTTCAATCGTAGAGAGTAAATCACGATTGCGCTTCGATAATTCAGAAAGTCGATTGGTAATCGTATGATAACCTTCTGGATTCAAATAAAAAAAGGAAAGATCCTCTAATTCCTCGCGCATATCCTGCATACCCATACGCCCAGCAAGCGGCGCATAAATATCCATTGTCTCCTCAGCAATTCGCCGACGTTTATCATCACGCATAACAGCAAGTGTGCGCATATTATGAAGACGATCTGCAAGTTTGACCAAAAGAACACGAACATCATCGGAAATAGCAATAAGAAGCTTGCGAAGATTCTCTGCTTGTATTGCTTTCTTCGATACAAGATCAAGCTTGTTAAGTTTTGTAAGTCCTTCAACTAACTTACCAATTTCAGATCCAAAAAGCTGATCAATTTCTGCCCGTGTTGCGCTCGTATCTTCAATGGTATCATGCAAAAGAGCAACAGCAATTGTTGCTTCATCTAACCGCATATCTGTTAAAATAGCGGCAACTTCTAAAGGATGAGAAAAATAAAGATCCCCCGAAGCACGTTTTTGGTGACCATGCTTTCGCATCGCATAATCGTAAGCTCTATTTAACAGAGCCTCATCCACGTCAGACTTGTAACGTTGAACACGCCCAACAAGATCACACTGACGCATCATATAAGAAGATCCTTTATACTTTCACAATTTAATCCTCATTGAACGTGAATATTCTCTCACTAAAAAACAACTGCTTTCCATGATAACGTATAGTAGTTTTCATGATACGAATCGCTAAAATTAATAATCGTCACTCTTCTCTGGAACAACCAAACCTTCTATGCCTGCTAAAAGATCTTCTTCTGACATATAATCAAACGGACAGTTTTCTTCTTCCGATGATGTACTGAAAACACTGCCGCCTTCCCCTGAGTGAGAAATAAATTCATTTACCACTTCTGGCTCATCTACTTCTACATGCTTTTGCAACGAATGGATAAGATCTTCTTTCAAATCAGCAGGCGATAACGTTTCTTCTGCTATTTCACGTAAAGCAACGACTGGATTTTTATCATTATCACGATCAATCGTAATCTGAGCGCCCTGTGAAATCTGACGCGCCCTATGCCCAGCTAAAAGCACTAACTCAAATCGGTTATCGACTTTATCAATGCAATCTTCTACTGTTACGCGAGCCATTTATGCCTCTTTCCTAAAGATTTAAGTTTCATATTAAATGATTTATATACAACAATCAAAATAAAACACAAGAAAAACAACACAAGCTTTCATACTTTTGCAAAAAAGCTTCTTGGAGAAAATTTTTGAGCGCTTCATAAAAAAGCATAACCTATGCAGCTCAATTATGAATGCTGCTCTAAAAAAGATTCTCATAATACTAACTTCAAACAAAAGCACTGCATTTTTATTAATGAAATTATGCTCTGAAATCTTCACTCTTTAAAGTTATATCAATCATTCAATTTTATTAAAAATTTTCAAAACAATGACAGTCTCATGCAAGCTATTTATGATAATATATTTGTTAAACATAAAAAATTTTATCCCACTGAACGCTGTATTCATTAACCGTCTTGTTTATCGTGTTAATCGCTAAGAAACTGCCTCTTTTTCAAAGTTATCTGCAATAATTCTATATCAAGTAATATTTAAATAGCTTAATCATGCGATTATTTACAAAAACATAATCCGTCGTATACCTCATAAATAACTCAAAAGGATTTTGTATAAAAATGATTGATGCCCATGCCATGCATAGCCAATTAACATCGCTTTGTCCAAGACCCCCACAAAATTGCAATTTATGTCCCCGCTTGCATAAATTTATCAGCGATTGGAGGATAAAAGAACCAAGCTGGTATAATGCACCAGTAAGTCCATTTTTTCCTTATAAAGGCGCAACTACAACGCGTCTTCTGATTGTCGGACTTGCTCCTGGATTACGCGGTGCAAACCGAACTGGTCGCCCATTTACTGGTGATTATGCTGGACGACTACTTTATTCCACTTTAAAAAAATTTGGTTTTGCCCAAGGCACCTTTGAGGAAAGAGCAGATGATAGCCTTGAACTCATTGATGCAGCAATTGTCAACTCAGTTCGTTGTGTCCCACCAGAAAATAAACCCACTGGTGCCGAAATTAACACTTGCCGATATTTCTTTTCGCCCCTTTTAACAAACCTTCCCAATCTTAAAGCCGTTATCACTCTTGGCACTATTGCTCACCATTCAACTATACGCGCTTTAAATGCAAAAATTTTGGCACACCCTTTCGAACATGGAAGAATCAGTGACGTTGGCAGATTACGTATCTTTTCAAGCTATCACTGTTCGCGCTATAATACCAACACTGGTCGCTTAACAGAGGTTATGTTTCATCAAGTTTTTCAAGCAGCAAAAATATATTTAGACCAACACTGAAAGCCCATTAATCGTACAATAAAAAAGGATATATCAATCAATCTTATCATCCATATTTTTTTCTTATCATCCATATTTTTTTAAAAGTCGTGCTTTTTCACGTCCCCAATCACGCTTTTTTTCCACTTCACGCTTATCGTGAAGTTTTTTTCCGCGTGCCAGAGCAATCTCTAACTTAACGCGCCCTCGTTCATTAAAGTAAAGTTTGAGTGGAACAATCGTCATTCCTTCGCGAGAAGTCGCGTTAAAAAAACGCGCCAATTCACGTTTTGAAACTAATAATTTACGCAAACGACGCGGTTCATGGTTAAAACGATTAGCCTGTGTATATTCAGGAATATAGCTGTTAACTAACCATAACTCCCCATTTTCAAAACTAGCATAACTTTCAGCAATATTAGCATGATTGGAGCGTAAAGATTTCACTTCCGCTCCCTGAAGTACAAGACCAGCTTCAAGATTATCGAGAATTTCAAAATTGAATCGAGCCTTACGATTGTCAGCAATTATTTTTCGTACTAGCGCGTTCTTTTTTTTATTCATAGCTCTATCAATATTATCTTACTCTTTAAACAAGACCTGCATGTTGCAGAGCCGCATCAATAATCTTCTTTGTGCTGTCTGCTAATGGAACAATCGGAGAACGAACAGTTTCACCACAAAGCCCCAATTTTGCAGCAGCATATTTAATCCCTGCAGGATTTGGCTCAATAAACACTGCACGATTGAGAGGCATCAAACGATCATTTAATTCGAGAGCTTTTTTATAATCACCACGTAAACAAGCAGCGTGAAGCTCTGCATAAAGTTTTGGAGCAATATTAGATGAAACCGAAATACATCCCACACCTCCATGTGCATTAAAACCTAATGCTGTACAATCATCGCCAGAAAGCTGCACAAAATCTTTGCCACATTTTTCACGTTGTTCACTGACACGCTCAATTTTACTTGTCGCATCCTTAACACCAATGATATTTTTAAAATCCTGACAAAGATCTCTTATAGTTTCCACAGTCATATCAATAACAGAACGCCCAGGAATATTATAAATCACAATCGGGATAGAAATAGCTTTCGCAATAGAGGAAAAATGCGTATATAAACCACGCTGGTTAGGTTTGTTATAATAGGGAGTTACAACCAAAACCACATCTGCACCTGCCTTTTCTGCATGTTGTGCAAGCTCTACAGCCTCGCTTGTACTATTTGATCCCGCTCCAGCAATAACAGGGACACGCTTAGCAACCTGTGCAACACATAATTCTATAACACGCTTATGCTCTTCATGGCTTAAAGTTGCCGATTCACCCGTGGTACCAACGGGACTTACACCATTGATACCTTGCGTGACCTGCCACTCAACAAACTTGCAAAATGCTTTCTCATCAATAGCGCCACTGTCATCAAAAGGTGTGATAAGCGCGGTCACGGCTCCCTTGAGCATAATAAACTCCCTGTAATGTTAACTTTATTTAAAATAGTCGCCTTTACAAACTTCCCATAATAAAGCATAATCTTGCTCTATCGTTGAAGCAAGATGAATTTCACAAAAGCTCTCACAAGATTAGTATGTATCCTCATTCAATTTAGAGTCTTTTCTCAAAATACTATCCATACATTAACCCGTTTTTCATGCTTCCACTTTAGAAATCGTAGAGTGTTTATAAAAAGCAAGGTCTCAAGGTCTTTTTTCTATGCGTACGCTCTCTGCTCCTCTTGTTGTATTAACCTTTACTGTACCTATACTGGCAATAACAACTTTATCGTCAAATACATTTGCACAAACAGTTCTTTTGCCCAAAAAAGTGCCAATCCCTTTAGCGCGACCTATCACCCTCATTGTGAAAGAAAAACCCACAAAGCCATTAAAGCAGATTACGCCTACGATCAACAGTACACTCAATCAACTTAAAGCTGGCTTAAACGCACTTGCAAATAATGATATTGCAAAAACAATAATTATTCGTAATTCAATGAATAAAAATAGCCTTGATCGACACATTTTAACATGGGCTATCAGTATATCAAATCAAACCGACATCCCAAGTGCCGAAATATTCAATGCTATTAATGAACTCAAAGGATGGCCTGGCATGGCTACTATGCAACGAAATGCCGAACATGCTTTTATCAATGAAGCGCATTCCGCATATGTAATCATCCAAAAATTTGCTCATCGCTCTCCTATCACAGCACAAGGTATGGCTATATTTGCTAAAGCACTTATCGCAACTGGGCAAACCGCCAGTGCACGACAAATCATCGCGCCATGGTGGCATAAAGCAAAGCTTAATGCCAAAGAAGAAGAACTTGTTTTAAAAAATGCAAGTGCTGCATTAAAGCCTATTGATCATTTCAAGCGTATGCAATTTATGCTCTATGCACATCGAATTGCGTCAGCTGAGCGAGTTGCAAAATTAGCTCATGCTCAATCTCTTTTTAACGCTTTTGTTGCCGTTAAAAGAAATGACCCTAGAGCTATACAAAAGTTACGCGCTGCTGCACGATCATGGCAAAAAAATCCTCTCTTACAGTTTGCTCAAATCTGTTATCTTCGGCAAACTGGACAATACAGTGCAGCAGCAGCACTCATGATGCAAACGCCTCAAAGTGCACAAAGTCTTGTTAATCCTGATGCATGGTGGATAGTGCGACGTGCCCTCTCTCGCGAAATGCTCGATTTAAACAAACCTAAAATTGCTTATCAACTCGTTGCAACGCACGTTGGCATAACATCTTCATTAGCTGTCGATGTTGAGTTTCACGCAGGATGGTATGCACTCAGATTTCTTCATAATCCTAAATTAGCAATGCATCATTTTGCACGTATTCCTCAATTATCTTCCGCGCCTCTTTCAGCATCCCGTGGATATTACTGGATGGGACAAGCGGCAGAAACTTTAGGTGAACATGAAAATGCTCAGCGTTATTTCCTTCGTGCTGCCCATTTTGGTGCAACATATTATGGTCAATTAGCAGCTTCACGGCTTAACCAAAAAAAACTGAAAATCTCTTATCCAAAACCAACGACTGCCGAACGACAACGTTTTAAGGAACGAAATGCTATTAAAGTAATTCAGCGACTTGAAGCAGCAGGCTATGCTAATTTTGCCAAAATTTTTTATAAAGAACTCGGAAGAAAAATAGAAAGCCCTGGCGAATTAGCTCTTCTGGCTGTGATGGCAGAAAAAAATGGCGACTATCACACTAGCCTAAAAATTGGAAAAACTGCTGTTTTTCAAGGTAAAAATGTCGGTGCACTTTCTCACCCTATTGGTGCTATTCCAACATCTACTAATATTTCTGCGACAAAAAAAGCGCTTGTCTATGCTATTGCACGCCAAGAAAGTGAATTTAATCCAACAGCCTTATCACAAGCAGGAGCACAAGGCATGCTCCAATTACTGCCAACAACAGCAAAAGCACTTGCAAAAAAACATTCAATCACGTGGTTGCCAAACAAACTAGGCAATGACGTCAGTTATAATACTATATTAGGCGTACATTTTTTAGATGAACAATTAGAACATTTTAACGGATCCTACATATTGACTCTTATCGGTTACAATGCAGGTCCTCGTCGTGCTCATGAATGGGTAAGACGTTACGGCGATCCGAGAGGAAAACCTCTCGATAAAGTGATTGACTGGATTGAACGCATCCCTTATGCAGAAACGCGTAATTATGTGATGCGCGTTATGGAAAATTATGAAGTTTACAAAGCCAGACTTACTGGAACGACAGACATAAAAACTGACCTTGTTTCTGGCAGATGGAAACCATAAAAATCCTCTCCACTGAAAGAATAGTTTATTCTGTTCTTTTACTCAAAAATCATAATACACAGTTATAAAAATCAGCAGTGCTAAAAGTTAGCTAAAGATTAAAGACACTCTGATAATTTTATTCACCTTTGACGCTGGTGGAGGTGGAAAATTGCCTACACGTTGCAACGCTGCCATAGCCAATCGATCAAGTTCTTGATCCCCAGAAGAGAGTACAATACGGCTAGAAAAAATATTCCCCTGTTCACGCACTCTAAACTCTAACTGCACCGTCCCTTTTGTACGATTGGTACGCTGTCGCGCAACATAATTTCTTTGTCTTTCTAGTTGTGCTTGTACCTTTGCCAACCACTCTGCTGACAACGCATCTTCAAGCTCTGCCCCATTACTACCATAGCGAGCGGAAGACGAACGTACCGCCTTTGCACTACGCTGTTTTACCACAGTCTTTGATTGTGGTATCGATTTTTTGGCAAGTACTTCGTGCTCCACTTTTGGAAGAGGAGGTTTTTCCAAAGATTTAGGTACTGTCAAATCATTTTGTTCTACCGTATGCTCAGGCTCTTCTGGTTGAACCTCATCATCTGATTCTGATATCTCTGATTCTTGCTCTGAAACATCAGGTTGCAATACTTCTGAATCGACATCTGGCACATCTTTGTTGGTATCCAATAAATCTGTATCAACATCTGGATATATAGTTTCTTGCGCAAAAGTTAACATAATAGTTGGCGAGAACGTGCCATCACTTACACCAGCACTGCGAAAATAAAACTGCGCTCCCAATGCTAAATGCAGAGAAAAAGCACCAATAAACGCACCTACCCACAGAGTTGATAATCGTTTAATTTTTTCAAAATTCATAACTTTTCTTACCGCTATACTAAGCTTAATATTTGGTGCTTAATTTCATTAAAACAGGCTATTTTAAAATTGCAACTTTTTTCTTGACTGATTTTGTCATGTTTAATATGGTTTTTCCGTGATTTTGTATTAAATATCAAGTCATTCCTGTTTGGCTAGCTACTTCGTAATTGGCAAAGCAGGTGTTTTTTATGCGTAAATTTCAAACTATGGAGGGGGTATTTAAGAAAAGGTTATAATGCGTTATGCAAATAAGACGAAGAAATATCTATAAAAGCTATATAATGTTGGGTGCGCTTTCAGTTTGTATACCTTCATTTGTTTTTGCACAAAGTAATGGTCAAGGTGCTATAACTGAACTAAAGCCAATCGTTATTCAAGGAACAAAAATAAAAGATTTGTCGGATTCAATCACTATTCTGACAGATCGTAAAACTGCTAAAGATCTTAATGAAAAGCAGATAACTGATATCTACGATATCAGTCGTCTTGATCCATCCGTAACTTATAATCCAAAGAATAATAGTTTTGTGATTCGTGGCTTGAATTCAGAGCGTGTTCTTACAACAATAGATGGTATTACTCTTCCGTGGGTTGATGATATAGTGCGCAGCCAAGCGTTTGAAAAAGCAACGGGAAACACAACGTTTGACTTTAATGCGCTTTCCACAATTGATATTATTCAAGGTTCAGATTCTAGTCTTTATGGATCTGGTGCACTAGGAGGAGTTGTTGCTTTACGCACCCTTAATCCTGAAGACCTTATTAGTGAGGGAAAAAATTGGGGTGGTCTTATAAAAGGTGGTTATAATTCTGTTGATGACAGTTGGCGCGTAGATCAAGCTGTTGCAGTACGAAACTCTCAAACATTCTTGCTTTTTCAAGGGTCCCGTACAGAAGGTCATCAACGTAAAAATATGGGAACAATAGAGGGATATAGAGAACGCACTCGTAAAAATCCTGTCCAATTTGACCAAACTAATTTGCTTTTTAAAATTCATCAATACATTGATGACAACCATCGTCTTGGTTTTACAGCGGAACGCTTTGGCTATAATAGTCTCACTCATTCATTAAATGCATCTACAAGATATTATCCAGGATCTGTTTATGAAAAAGACAATAAACGTCGTGAGCGTCTCTCTCTTTCTTATAATTATAACGGAAATGGAGATGCTATTTTTGATGCGTTTCATGGACAGCTTTATTGGCAAAAACAGTTTAATAATCACATTTTCAATGGATATCGTGTTGCGGCACCAAAAGGAAATTATCTAAGAGATAATCTTATACGTAATACCAATTATGGTTTAAATGCCAATGCTCTCAAAAAAGTCAACATTGGTAATGTAAGTAGTACATTCAAGCTTACCACAAATGTTTTATCATCTCAATTTCATCACTATATGTTAGGTAAAGACAATTGTCATCTGCAAGAAAATGCAAGAGGATGTGCTTTTTTGCCAGCTAATCGATCAGAATCACCAGATACGAATAGTTACAATTTTGGTGTAGCTTTTGAAGATGAGATTGGATTTGCAGATGATCGTTTTCGTCTAACACCTGGCATTCGTTATGATTGGTACAAGCATACTCCTCAAAAAACACCTGCTTATGAGAAGGCATTAGGTTCTGCAGAATATCCTCCAGAAAGAACTGGTTCACGTTTTTCTCCTAAACTACGCATGGAATGGGACATTCATAATCAAATGACATTTTATGCTCAATGGGCGCAAGCTTTCCGTGCACCACGTGTCTCAGAACTTTATCTCTCCTATACCAAACCTTCTCTTTATTATTCAAAAGGAAATCAAGATCTGAAGCCAGAAACGAGCAATGGATATGATATTGGTATACGATATGGAAATGCGAACTTCGGTGGTTCTCTCAACGCCTATATTAATCAATATAAGGATTTCGTAGACACCATAGACAAAGGTCCATCAGAAGAATTTAGACTTTCACGTCGACATTACGTAAATCGTTCAAGGGTACGTATTTCAGGTGTTGAAACAAAAATGCATTTGGTCCTTAATAATGGCTTCCGTAGCAATTTTGCTCTTGCCTATTCGCAAGGAAAAGATCTCGAAAAAGGCGAGTATCTTAACTCAATTTCACCTTTAAAGGCGGTTATAGGGTTCGGATATGCAAAGCAGGTTTGGGGAACAGATGTAGCGTTTACTGTAGTAGCCAAACGTGACAAAGTTGCCCAAAAAGATCCAGAATACCAAAAAATTCCAGGATATAAGGTTGTCGATGTTTCAGGTTGGTGGAAACCATTGGGAGAAAGGGGACCTGTTATAAGAGCTGGTGTTTATAATTTGTTTAATAATAAATATTGGATTGTATCAGATTTTCCTAGCAGCAAAGGCTCAACACCAAAAGATTATTACAGCCAACCTGGTCGGAACTTTAAGGTATCATTGATGCAAAAATTTTAGTCACTTCTCTTAATTTTTGGATCAATTGAAAAAATTATATCGATAAAAGAATAACGTGTTATGTTTTTGTTTTCATTGTTTTTTAAATTAAAAGAATTTGAAATAAAGACTTTAATTATTCCTGATTTATCGTTTTTTGATTGTTCTGCTATTAGAAGTGATAGCTTATTTGGCGATAGGTTGAACTATTAGTTGATAATAGCTCAACTTTTCGCCTTTAAGATATGGAATTAAAAAAAAGAGCCCTCAAAATTAGTGGCGGAAAGAAAGTGCATTCTATGTTATATACAGCCGAGAAGATCATTAATCTGCATGAAGAAAAAAAAGAGATGCTTAATCGTGATTTTGCAATCTCGATTGGTATATCTGAAGCAGAACTTATTGCTGCTTATTGTACAATTGGAAAAGCAAAAAGGCTACAAGCTGATGTTACCACTTTCCTAGAAAATGCTCCTAAACTTGGAACAGTTATGGCGTTGACACGCAATGAACATGCTGTCCACGAAGTAACAGGATGTTTTGAAAAAGTTTTTCAAAGCCAGCATATTCCTTTTACACTTGGTGAAATTGACTTGCGTATTTTTCCTAAACAATGGGAATTTGGTTTTGAATATGACATGACCATCCTTGGAAAACCCACGAAAAGTTTGCAATTCTTTGATCAATATGGCGTTGCTATTTTCAAACTTTATCCTAAAGATACAACAAATATGGAAGAGTGGGCTAAACTTGTTGACAAGTTGCTTCACGAAGATCAATCTCCTGTTCTTAATATACTTTCCGCCTCTACTCCAGCTCAACGTGCCGCGGTAGAAATGGATGTTGAAAAATTTAGAGATTCATGGCGGCAAATGACTGATGTTCATCAGCTGCATAAGATTATTTCTGAACTCAAAATTAACCGACACGATGCTGTAAAATATGCAGGAAATGAATTTGCCGATGAATTAAAAAATGAAGCTATTGAAATAATGCTCAATCAAGTAGCGCAACAAGAAATACCAATTATGTGTTTTGTTGGCAACAAAGGATGTATCCAAATTTTCAGTGGACAAGTAAAAAATATTAAACAAGTGGAATCTTGGCTTAATATTCTTGATCAAAAATTTCACATGCATTTGTTAGTTTCTGGTGTAAATAGTACATGGCGTGTTCGTAAACCTACAAATGATGGTTATGTCAGTTCACTTGAAGTTTTCGATAAAAATGGTGAGATGATTATTCAATTTTTTGGTATGCGCAAGGAAGGTCAAAAAGAGCGTGAAGAGTGGCGCTCTCTATTGAATAGCTTACCTCAAATTCAAGAAAAAACAACAACTTAGGAAGGTAAATCGGATATGTTTGCGTCCCTTTTGCATAGATTTTCGAGCCTTTTTCTTTTTTGTATACTACTCTCTTTTCCCTATTTTTCTAAACAAGTGATTGCTGAGCCTACAGAGCATTTTCCTGAGAATGCGCGAATTGTTTCCATTGGTGGAGCACTTACAGAAATTGTCTACGCATTGGGAGCCCAAGATAGGCTTATTGCCCGTGACAGTACAAGTGTCTACCCACAAGAAGCACTCAAACTTCCTGTACTTGGGTATATGCGTACTCTTTCACCTGAGGGTGTTTTATCGCTTGCCCCAGAAGGCATATTACTTATTGAGGGAAGTGGTCCTCCTTCAACAATTGATATTCTCAAAAAAACATCGATCCCTATAGTCATTGTGCCAGAAGATTATTCCCGTGAAAACGTAGTAGAAAAAATTCGTCTTGTTGGAAAAGCTATTCATCGAGAAATGCAGGCAGCTGCATTGATTGAAAAAGTGAACCGTGATTTTATGGATAATGATGCCCTTTTAGCAAAAATACCACAACCAAAGCGCGTCCTTTTTATTTTATCCGTACAAAATGGACGCGTTATGGCATCTGGAACAGATACAGCTGCCGATGGCATGATAAAACTTTCAGGTGGTATTAATGCTGTCTCTGATTATAAAGGATACAAACTTCTAAATAATGAAGCGTTATTAAAAATAAATCCTGATGTTATTCTACTTGCTAAATATGGCGGTAAACCTGTTAATATTGATGCAATTTTAGCCATACCAGCAATTCAAGCAACAACTGCAGCAAAAAATCATGCCATTAAACAGATGGATGTCATGTATCTTTTAGGATTTGGTCCACGCACTGCAAATGCATCGAAAGAAGTTATTAATATACTTTACGGTGTCAATCAAAAAGATAAGAGCTGATCAAAATGATCGATAATAATGCACCCATAGCGCATATAGCTGAAACAAAAGAAGATAAGAAAATAAACCGTGCACACTTGGGAAAAATTTTATTATTAAGCTTAATAATGTTTCTTATCTTCAGTATTTTTGGTGGACTTTTAAATGGCGCATCAAACGTTTCTTTTATTAATCTTCTTCATGTGATGCTTACGCAAGATTTTTCAGTAAGCAGTAAAACTCGTGATTACCTCATATTTATTGACATAAGACTTCCTCGTATTATTTTGGGATTGTTGGTTGGAGCGTCTTTAGCTGTCTCTGGTGTTCTTATGCAAGGGCTTTTCCGCAATCCTCTTGCAGACCCTGGGATTGTAGGTGTATCAGCAGGTGCAGGTCTTGGAGCTATTTTAGCAATTGTTGTCGGTATTACCTTTCCTGTTTCACTTGCACCTTTTCTAGAGTCATACAAAGTTATCATAGGCTCTTTTGTAGGCGGACTTTTATCGACAATTATCCTTTATACAATAGCAACGCGTCATAATTGTACCTCTATTGCAACAATGCTTCTTGCAGGTATTGCCCTTGGTGCTTTAAGTAGTGCTATTATCGGAATGTTAATTTTTATTGCAAATGATCAGCAATTACGTGATATTACATTTTGGAATCTTGGCTCTCTTGCAGGTGCAACATGGTTGAAGGTTTGGCTTGTTTTTCCTTTTATCTGTGCTGGTCTTCTTTTTTCTCCTTTTTTATCACGAGCGCTTAATGCCCTCACCCTTGGAGAAGCTGTTGCTAGTCATATTGGGTTTCATATTCAACGGGTTAAAAATATTGCTATTTTCCTTGTTGCACTTATGTGTGGGAGCGCAGTCGCTGTCAGTGGTGGGATTGGTTTTATTGGTATTGTTGTTCCACATATTTTACGTCAGCTCATTGGTCCCGATCATCGTTACCTTATCCCCTGTTCAGCTCTCTTAGGAGCGGCATTACTTATTTTTGCCGACACATTTGCACGTTTAATTGTTGCCCCCGCAGAATTGCCTATTGGAATTGTTACAGCGCTCTTTGGCTCCCCTTTTTTTCTTTGGATACTTATATGTAAACGGGAGACAAATTTTTCATGATTGAGGCAACTAATATCTATGTTCGACGTGGAAAAAAACAGATTCTTAATCGTATTGATCTCCAAGCTGAAAGTGGTGCTCTCACTGTTATTATCGGCCCTAATGGATCTGGAAAAAGTACTTTTATTAAAGCGCTAAGTGGAGAAATTCCCTACAGCGGAAAAATAACTTTAAACGGTTACGAAGTTACACAAACAAAAGCTTATGAAATGGCAGTAATGCGCGCAGTGCTGCCGCAATCAACAACGTTAGCATTTCCATTTTTAGTTCATGAAGTGGTGGAACTTGGTATCTCTGTAAACAGATTCACCACCACAAAAACTAAATTGCAAACTCTTCCCCAAAAAGCTTTAGAACATGTTGGGTTAGCTGAATATAGTGATCGATATTATCATCAATTATCAGGTGGAGAACAAGCTAGAGTACAGCTTGCCCGTGTACTTTGCCAAATCTGGGAACCTGTTTATAATGGAGTCCCTCGTTGGATGATATTAGATGAGCCTATTGCTAATCTTGACATCCAACATCAGCTTGTTGTTATGGATATTGCAAAAAATTTTGCGCGTCGTGGTGGTGGTGTCCTTGCTGTTCTTCATGATCTTAATCTTGCCGCACATTATGCAGATAAAATGATATTGTTAAAGCAGGGAGAGATTTATTGTGAAGGAAATGCCTCTACCGTTTTGACAACACAAAACCTACGCGATGCCTATCATTGTTCTTTAACCGTTTCTGAATTGCCTAAAACAGATACACCTTTTATATTGCCACAAACAGCATCTTCCTTATGAAATGAGTGATTTTTCAACAATCTGTTCGCTTACATCAAAAAATCAAGCTGTACGATAAAATGAAGCGTGAAGAACATCTCAAGAGTTGTTTTAAATGGAACTCTTCTCTATGGGGCAACATTACATATTACAAATATGTTACTTCTTTTGCCCCACACTGAAAATTTTATATATTCATACGTTTTAAAAAACGCACCTTCAACCTTACGACAAATCACTTAGTGGACAAATTGCCGGTAACTTTTATCAATTTTCTCCATATTTTTACATGCAAAAAACAAATAACTTTCAACCATTTTTTCTTGTAATATTTCTTGTAAGAAATTGAGATATCAATATGCAAATACCTAAAATTACTGACTGAAAAATTATCAAATATCATTTTTGATACTCTCAAGCACATCAGCGACACATCAATTATTTATTATTTACATGAAAAATAACTTGGATTTGCTCTACATCAGGAATATTATATAATGGCAAACAATTATTTACCACACAATAAAGCCTCATGATTTTATGGCATAAACGACTGTTGCATTAACAGGGCGTGTTTCTGTCTCTCCCGTTGAAGAAATGGTTGCTTTGTGCGTGTGTATACCAGCAGGTTTTGTTACATCAAGGAACAATGCAGAAACAAAACCTGAACCATGACCAACTCTGTCACTACCAACCACTTTACCACGATGCGGGAAATCATGCGTGTGCTCGCCTGTCTTCTCAATGGTGCAATCATGCGTATGCGACTTTATGCTATCTTTTTGTATATCTGCAAAATTTCTATTTTGGTCTAAACCACGACCATCATCAAAACCGCGCAAAAACATCCCTCTAAAATCGGGAACTTTAAAGGTTGTATTACTGTCTTTCCCCCATTTATCACCTATTGCCTTAAATAATTGCGGATAATCTTCACGCTTATAAGCTGTACCATCGCATAAAAGCCAACCACTGGGTATTTCTTGCATAGCAAATGTAGCAATGAACCCACAAGGAAAGATTTCTATCTTTGGTGGTGGAAGAGGTGTGGGATTTAATAAATACCAACCATCACGATCTTTCACTGAAATATCTTCATTATACACCATTTCATAAATAGCATCTGTTTGTAGCTCACCACCTTCTAATGGCGTAACACCTACATCTGTCGCTTTATAGATAAGCTTCTCTCCTATGTTATTAACGGTTACTGTCGTCGTGCCAATATTTACGCCACATGCTTTAAAACGTATAATGATATCATTCTTGTATTTTACTATAGGTGAAACCGTTGTCAGCGTAATTGATGTTGTTTTATCTTCTGCATTCACAACAAACTTTGAATCAATAGAACCACCACTATCTGCAAGATACTCGCGCACACGCTGCATCATTGCCCGCGCACTATCATTAACAGAGCTAGGCGGCTGCCCTTCTGCCCAATTAATGATACTATCTGAATTTGCATTTTCATCAGCCATTAGCGACCAATCATAAATATCAGACATTACATCTCCCCCCCTTTTTTTTCGATAATTTTTCTCGTAATTTTTTGCTCACCAAGAGGCAACCAATTGCCTTCTTGATAGATCAACTCACAGCGTTAAATTTGTCAGTATGTCCCAAATTATGAACGTTTTGCCATATTTATTTGATACACTATTTTTTACTGTACTATCTGTGTTTAACTATTTTTACTTTTCGCTCCCTTCGAATTCAATAAACTAAATCCCACCGCATATTTTTTTATAAACGTAATACCAATATTTTCACTTACAATGTAATCATTTCATTTAGTTTTGCTCGTTTTATCACTGCCTCATTGTCATTGTGCTATACATCTGATCTCCCTCTTGTTATAAATAAATATTATTCATAATATTCCTTACTATGAATTCAGTATAATCAACGTTGAATATAACCGCTTATCAATTTAACAAAAAGCTGCTGACACATTATAAGACTACTTGTATTTGCTAGCATTTTTATCGCTTTTTAATTGTCTCAAAGCAATTTTTACGCCCTGTATTTATATGCTACCTATGTGCTTTGAAATTGCGCAATAACTTTAATGTTTTGATCTGTGATCGAAAAAACTTTATATTAGTTGTTTGCTTTAGCTTCATCAAAAATGGGTTACTATTTTTGATGATAATTTTCTGTGTCAAAAAAACTAAGAGAATTTTTCTCGTTTTTTATTCTGCCCACCGTATTTTTAATCTGCACGCAAATGATTCTTTCAAACATACCTTTTCGTTAAGTCTGTTCCTAAACATGTCCGCACCAAATCAACACAAGCATCCTTTTTGAATGCTTTCTCTCCCTCGTTCAACGCATCACCGAAGATGACATCCTTCAACACAATAGATTTCCTCTGTCTTGATTTAATATGAGAATGACGCACTAACTGCTAACAATGCAACACATTTTCTCCATCAAGCTTGAAGGACATATAAAAGATGTTATTGATTTACGCGATTTGACAAACCGCCCATCTAACGCTGCTCCCCCTTGTGTATAAATACACACTCAGCCTTTAAAAATTATCTTGCTGTAACTGCCTGCCCCCATTCAGCACAACTATTAGTTTATATATTTTATTATATGTAAAGTTTTTTTGCAAGAACAATAAGTTTTTTGAAAGGCTCCTACAAGTTATTAGCATTCCATTTTTTCATGCAATGTCGAAAATGCTTGCCAAACCACTTCAATTACAGCTCTGCCTTATCAAACCAACAATACAAAACACGCCCAACTCTGATTTGGCACTTGTAATATTGTTAATCAATATCAAAAAACTGAGAGATTATGCGATCATTTAGTGATTTAATCAACGATTTACCAACTTTATAATAAGCTTTTTAAAAGTCATAACTTTTAAAATCTCTTGCAGGACACTTTCGACAAAGCAATTCTGAAACTACAGACATAAAGAATAATGCTAGATATTCCCTCCATACCATATTTTTAGCCTTGTAAAGCAGCCACATTAAAATAAGATATCTTACCTTCCCCAAACAATATCACCTTAAGCTGCATGCACCATCGCTTTTCCCCCCAAAATTAATAAACTTCGAGATCATTTAGATTTGCTGCATCGTCCATTTATCTTTCGATACGTCTTAATCATTTTAATGGCATCACTCCTCTTTCCTATCACTGAAAAGATAAGTTTTTTTCCCTAACAAACAACGATAAATAAGTAATCAGAAGTTCAAGCATCTATTTTAAAGGTAAAAGATCCAACTACTATCACCATATTTTTTCTCCATTTTCTTAACAACTTACTATTTTTGTTTTTTTGCATTCATGATCAAATCACTGTCGTCATATCTGTCCTATTTTAATCAGATTTATTTTGGCATTTTAAATTTCTGTATATTGATTCACAATAACAACCGTTATTTTGTTAGCTCTTGGTATTTTGACAATATTTTGGTTATAAATTGTTGTCTCAAAAAGCAAAAGAAGCAACTAAATCATTCTCTATACATCTTGTTTCCTCTTGCAAAAGAGTGAACATTGCTTTTGCAATATCATAAATTTTTTACAGCTATACGCTCACCTATTTAAAAGAAAGCTTTGCTCCAACTTTTATAAGATGTGCAACCCAAAAGATATCAAAAAATTGGCACAAAGATTAAAAAATTTTTTCAGTAAAACACGCAATATAAGTGTAGGTACAGCAGTTTCACAACTCAAAACATTTTTTAGATCAGTAGAAGATAATATGGCATTTCTTCATACAAACAAGGAGTATTAATTGCAAAAACTCGTTATCGAATCAACTAAAAAGCTACAAAAAAGTGAAAAATGAGGCGCAAAAATTTAAGAGAAGTAACAAGCTTCAAATCTCTCTTTGTTGAAAGAAATTATTGATTTTATTGATTTTATTATCACTATACCCTCAATCTTATAGAGAATTGCCTATCATAATACACACTTTAATTTTTTAAAAAACTTACTAAAATCGTTAAAAATGTATCTTTGCGATTGACAATATAAGTATTTAAGCCAACCATGTATATGCTAATAAAAGTGCTTTAAAGGGGGGTATAATGCAAATATTCTTAAAAATTTTGCATTGGTTTTTTCAATAAAATTTCTTGAGCATTTACTAAATGCGTTCTTGTGTAAAAGCAGCATTACATGTGCCGCCGAACTCAAGCATATGTAAAATTGATAATTTCAATACATCCTCGTTAACATCACAACCTGTTTTTGAACTCTGTGGCTATAAGGAAAAAGTTTGTGCAAAAAAATACTTCATCAATCAATTGCAACCCCTTTCCCGCTTCACGCAAAATTTATCAACAGAGCCCTCTCTTTTCTGATGTGCGCGTACCATTCCGTGAAATTTCACTGGCAGATGGTAGTGGTGAAAAACCTTTAAATACCTATGATACTTCTGGTCCTTACACAGATCAAGATATAATCATTGATATTACAAAAGGCTTGCCCGCCATTAGCTCATCTTGGCTCTCTAAACGTGCTGATACTGAACCTTATCCTGCACGAACAGTGAAACCTGAAGATAATGGTTTCGCCTATGATAAAAACCCTACACCAACCTTTGAACAAAAACGGGATATTTTACGAGCCAAAAATGGTAAATCAATTACACAGATGGCTTATGCACGCGCAGGCATTATTACCGCAGAAATGGAATATGTTGCTATACGAGAAAATGAAGGACTAGCAATACAAGACCAGCAAAAAATGCAACCAAGTGAAGTATTTGATGGATCAATTCCAGAAATTTACACTGCAGAATTTGTTCGCAATGAAATTGCCTGCGGACGTGCCATTATTCCCCAAAACATTAATCATCCAGAATGTGAACCAATGATTATTGGGCGTAATTTTCGTGTTAAAATTAATGCGAATATTGGCAATTCAGCAGTTACTTCATCTATGGAAGAAGAAGTTGATAAAATGGTTTGGGCCATTCGCTGGGGAGCAGATACAGTTATGGATCTCTCAACAGGTCGAGGAATTCATAACATTCGTGAATGGATTATTCGGAATTCCCCAGTTCCTATTGGAACCGTTCCCATTTATCAAGCACTCGAAAAAGTACAAGGTATTGCTGAAAACTTAACATGGGATATTTTCCGTGATACCCTCATTGAACAAGCAGAACAGGGTGTTGATTATTTTACCATTCATGCAGGACTAAGATTACCCTTTATTCCTTTGACCATTGATCGTACAACGGGTATCGTTTCACGAGGTGGTTCTATTATGGCAAAATGGTGTCTGCATCATCACAAAGAAAGTTTTTTATATGAGCATTTTGATGAAATTTGTGATATTGCACGCATGTATGATATCTCTCTTTCATTAGGAGATGGACTGCGCCCAGGCTCCATTGCCGATGCCAATGATGAGGCTCAATTTGCCGAACTTAAGACTTTGGGAGAATTGACAAAAATTGCTTGGGAAAAAGATGTACAGGTTATGATTGAAGGACCTGGTCACGTCCCGATGCATAAAATTAAAGAAAATATGGACAAACAATTAGATCTTTGCCATGAAGCACCTTTTTATACTTTAGGACCACTGACAACCGATATAGCTCCTGGATATGACCATATTACATCAGCAATTGGTGCCGCTATGATTGGGTGGTTTGGAACTGCTATGTTATGCTATGTAACACCTAAAGAACATTTAGGACTTCCTGATAAAAATGACGTAAAAACTGGCGTGATCACTTATAAAATTGCTGCTCATGCTGCAGATCTTGCTAAAGGTTTGCCCAGAGCACAACTGCGTGATGATGCTCTATCGCGTGCACGATTTGACTTTCGATGGCATGACCAATTCAATCTCTCTCTTGATCCAGAAACAGCATGCACTTTTCATGATGAAACAATGCCTAAAGAAGCCCATAAATTGGTGCATTTTTGTTCTATGTGTGGACCAAAATTCTGTTCCATGCGTATTTCTCATGATATTCGTGATGCAGCAGCAAAAAAGACAAAAGATGAAGGTATGGTTGCCATGGCCGAGAAATATCAAAAGAATGGTGATCTTTATATAGAAGCTATTCCTACTCAAAAAAAGATAGTAAACAGTTGAAGAATATTCTTATCAAAGGTGCAGGTGTAGGCGGTTTAACAGTCGCCTTTATGCTACAACAAAAAGGTATTTCTGTTACTGTATCGTCTCCACCTCACTCTCCTGTAGGAACTGCTAGTTGGTATGCAGGAGGGATGCTTGCACCTTATTGTGAAAGAGAAAATACTGAACAAATTGTTGAAGACCTTGGTATACAAGCTATACAATGGTGGCGCAAAACTCTTCCTAATCTCGTAATACAAAAAGGGACTTTAGTTGTCGCGCCTATACGGGATATGGTCGAGCTTGAACGATTTTCAATGCGCACACATAATCACAAAATGATAAATGGTGTAGAAATAACGCGCCTTGAACCAGATCTCGCAGAACGTTTTAACTGTGCACTCTTTTATGAAAGTGAAGCGCATATTGATCCTCGCAAAGCGCTTATCACTTTAAAAGAAAACCTCATAAAGAATGGAGCATCTTTTGTTGGTACAGAAACATCTGAAACCAGTTTTGATATTGTCATTGACGTGACAGGAATAGCACGTTTAGGAAAAGATAAAAACATACGGGGTGTCCGCGGTGAAATGCTGCTAGTACGGAGTACAGATATTAAAATTTCTCGGCCAATTCGCCTTCTCCACCCACGTATCCCACTTTACATTGTACCTCGACAAGATAACATTTTCATGATTGGCGCTACAATGATTGAAAGTGACTTCAATGGTGCCATCTCAGCAAGATCAATGATGGAATTACTCAACGCCGCCTACACCTTACATCCAGCTTTTGCCGAAGCAGAAATTATCGAAACTGGTGTTGGTATACGACCATGCTATCCTGATAACTTTCCTTATGTGCATAAATATGGTAATCAAATTTTTGTGAATGGATTTTACAGACATGGTTTTCTTTTATCTCCAGAAATGGCAAAACGAGCAATGAAATTGGCATTGGAGTAAAGCATGCAAATATTTGTCAATGGTGAAGCAATCCAAACAGAAGCTGTCTATCTCAATTTATTGCTTGAAGAATTGGGTTATGAAGGAAATTGGCTAGCAACTGCTGTTAATACTGAAGTTATTCCCATAGATGCACGAGACCGATTTATCTTACATGAAGGAGATAAAATTGAAATTTTAAGCCCAATGCAAGGAGGCTAAACTATGCTGAATCTTTATGGACGTACATTTTCTTCTCGTCTTATGTTAGGTACAGCTCAATATCCTTCACTGGCAGTTCTTCGTGATGCTATTCATAAATCTGGTACAGAAATTGTGACTGCCTCATTGCGCCGAGAAACCGCAGGAGGAAAACAAAGCGGACAATTTTGGCAATTTCTTACAGAACTTGATGTAACAGTACTTCCCAATACCGCGGGTTGTTACACTGTTAAAGAAGCTGTGATAACTGCTCAATTAGCACGAGATCTTTTTAAAACTACTTGGATTAAACTTGAAGTTATCGGAAATCCAGATACCTTACAACCAAATGTTTTTTCCTTAATAGAAGCGGCAAAAATTTTAAATAATGAAGGTTTTAAAGTCTTTGCCTATACAACAGATGATCTCATTGTTGCTGAAAAGCTCGTAGACGTCGGCTGTCGTGTCATTATGCCTTGGTGTGCCCCTATTGGATCTGCCAAAGGCCCTCATAATACTGATGGATTGCGCTCTATCCGCGCTTACCTTCCTGATATTACTCTTGTTATCGATGCTGGTATTGGTCGTCCATCGCATGCTACCATTGCTATGGAACTCGGTTATGACGCAGTACTCCTTAATACAGCAGTTGCTAAAGCAAATGATCCTGTCTTAATGGCTGAAGCATTTTCTAAAGCTATTCAGGCAGGACGTATGGGATATAAAGCAGGCATTCTCGAAGCGCGCAATGTAGCGGTTCCTTCAACACCAATCATTGGAAAAGCAGTATTTTCATGAAACTGGATCCATTTTATCTCATTGTTGATAATGCTGATTGGATTGAACGTTTAGTTCCTCTTGGAATCAAACTTGTACAATTGCGTATAAAAAATGAACCCCCCAAAATAATTAGTCAACATATCAAGCGAGCAAAAAATATATGTGATAAATTGGGAGCACAATTGATTATCAATGATCATTGGACGATAGCAATTGATGAAAAATGCAATTTTATTCATCTAGGGCAAGAGGATTTACAAAATGCTGATCTTCCTGCAATTCGTAAAAACGGTATAAAACTTGGCCTTAGCACACACGATGAACATGAATTAGATAACGCAATATCTGTTAATCCCGAGTATATTGCACTTGGTCCTATTTATCCAACAATATTAAAAAAAATGAAATGGATGCCGCAAGGGCTAGAAAAAATTAAGCAATGGAGAAAACGAATTGGTTCTTTACCTTTAGTTGGCATTGGTGGTTTAACACCAGAACGTGCCGTTGATGTTTTAAAAGCAGGAGCAAACAGTGCCGCTGTTGTGACAGACGTTATCCTCCATAAAAAACCTGAAGAGCGTGTCCAACAGTGGATAAAGGTAACACAAACATGGCGTTGATACCTTCTATTCTTATCATTGCAGGAACTGACCCAACAGGAGGAGCTGGAATTGTTCGTGATATAGAAACAGCAACATATTTTCAAATAAAAGCAAATTTAGCAATTACCTGCGTTAACGTACAAGATGATCGTCGCGTTGTTGAAATTGTTCCAATGAATGGAAAACTTGTTGCCGCACAAATGCGTGTAGCTCTAGAAGCTCATCCAATAAGCGCAATAAAAATTGGTATGATAGGAACTCAAGAAATTATAGAAGAAATTTGTAATGTCCTAAAAGATTATTCTCATATTCCAGTTATTTTGGATCCTGTACTTGTTGCCTCATCAGGAGGAAAACTGACAACGGAAACAATCATAGAAACCATGATTAATAAATTGCTTCCTCACATTGATCTTTTAACACCTAATATAGAAGAACTCGCCCTTCTCAGCCAAAACCCATTAGCATTTCATCATGAAGAAGCAATAGAACAAGCAAAAAAACTTTTGTCATTTGGTCCGCGTTATATATTGATAAAAGGTGGACACACAAATGGCTCTCTTGCAACCGATAGCTTAATTGATAAAAATGAGATAATAAATATTTCTGCGCCACGCTTAGCAGGAACAATGCGTGGAACAGGTTGCATCCTATCAAGTGCTATTGCAGCACACTTAGCATTCAATGAATCTATAATTTCAGCCGTAAAAAAAGCAAAAGCATACACTCACACATTATTTTTAAACCACTGTAAAGAACGCTAAATTAACATTACGTTACTCCTAACACCATGCTTTTAACAATGTTCTTATATAGAGGTTAAACAATAAGAACATCATAAAGCTTGAAGAATAATTTCATCTGGTTTATTCGTTAATGAATAGATTATCAGAAAACACACAATGTCAAACCAATCTCAGTACTCAATCTCATATGAAGAACTTCTAAACTTCTATAAAGAAAGTGGTGCTGATGGCGTGCTAACTGATGCACCCATTGACCGCTTTGATCAAACTGTTTCTTCAGACAAAAAGTTAAAACAGATTATTGATATTCCTCATCACCAACGAGTACCACCAACCACCAAGCAACATGAATCTCCACTACCTCACTCTGATATCACACAACATACACTTTCAGCCGTAGAGATAGCAAAAAATACTCATACACTTGATGAATTAAAATCTGCTCTCCTCGCTTTTAATGGCTGCTCATTAAAACTGACAGCAAAGAATACCTGTTTTGCAGATGGAACAGCAGGAAGCCCACTGATGCTCATTGGAGAGGCACCAGGACGAGAAGAAGATATGCAAGGCATTCCCTTCGTAGGGAAAGCAGGTATATTGCTTAATAAAATACTAGCGTCAATCGGACTCACAAGACAAAATGTTTATATAACCAATACTATTCCATGGCGTCCACCAGGAAATCGCACACCAACACCAAGAGAAGTTGCCTTATGTCGTCCTTTTGTTGAACGACATATTCAACTCGCTAATCCTCGTGTCCTTATAGCACTAGGAGGAGTTGCTACACAATTTCTTACTGGAACTCAAAACGGAATTATCCGAACAAGGGGAAAGTGGCTTACCTATACAGGAGAAGATGAAGTAAAAATACTTGTCATGCCTACCTTTCATCCCGCTTATCTTTTACGAACTCCCAGTCAAAAAAAGCTCACATGGATGGATTTTTTAGAAGTTAAAAATTACTTAAATAATCTATCATAATTCTTTAATATTACTTCACTTAAAAATATAAATTACTTTTTTGAGCATTTATAATCTTGAATATAGTTAGGAAAAATTATGGAACAACTAACAACACCTATTTATCATTTAGAAGATTACCAACCAACCCCCTACGCTATCCCTAAAACAGAACTTCACTTTCGTTTAGAACCAACAAAAACCCATGTAACAGCAACATTATTCATTGAAGCGCGTCAAAATACAAAAGAGATAACGCCTCTTGTACTTTCTGGTGATAATCTTACATTAATTTCTGTTGCTATTAATGGTGAAACATTGACCAAAGACGCTTATACAAGCACTCCTTCACGTCTTGAAATTACAACTCCACCAATAGCTCCTTTTACATTACAATTGGTCACGGAAATTAATCCTGAAAGTAATCGTCAACTCATGGGACTCTATCTTTCAAACGGTGTTTATTGCACACAATGCGAAGCAGAAGGGTTTCGTCGTATCACTTATTTCTACGACCGCCCAGATGTACTTTCCACCTATACAGTAAAAATTGAAGCAAATTCTCAAACAACCCCTATTTTGCTTTCCAATGGTAACCTTGTAAAAACAGGAGTTCTTGATGAAAATCATCATTTTGCCATTTGGGAAGATCCTCATCCAAAACCATCCTACCTCTTTGCTTTAGTTGGTGGAAATCTTGATAAACTGGAGGATCATTTTATCACTATGTCTGGTCGAAAGATCACACTTGGCATTTATGTAGAAAAGGGGAAAACTGGACGAGCAGTTTATGCAATGGATGCACTCAAACGTTCCATGCATTGGGATGAGCAACATTTTGGGCGTGAATATGACCTTGATGTTTTCAATATTGTCGCTGTTTCCGACTTTAATATGGGCGCAATGGAAAATAAAGGGCTCAATATTTTTAATGATAAATATGTTCTTGCAGATCCTGAAACAGCAACCGATCATGATTATAGAAATATTGAACGTGTTATTGCACATGAGTATTTCCACAATTGGACTGGTAATCGCATTACCTGCCGTGATTGGTTTCAACTCTGTTTAAAAGAAGGATTAACAGTTTATCGTGATCAAGAATTTTCCTCAGATCAAAATGTCCGCAGTCTACAACGCATTGAAAATATAAGAACACTGAAAGCTACGCAATTTTCCGAAGATGCAGGACCACTTGCTCATCCTGTACGCCCTCGTCAATATAGTCAAATTAATAATTTTTATACCACGACTGTCTATGAAAAAGGAGCAGAAATCGTCCGTATGGTACATACTATTTTGGGCTCCGTCTTGTTTCGTGAAGGTATGGATCTCTATTTTCAACGTCATGACGGACAAGCTTGCACAATTGAAGATTTTATCGCCTGTTTTGCTGAAGTCTCTGGTCGAGACTTTTCACAATTCATGCTGTGGTATGAACAAGCAGGCACACCTAATGTGGAAATCGACAGCCATTATAGCGATGGTGTTCTCACAATTCATGCAAAGCAACATGTGCCAGCAACACCGCAACAAAATACAAAAAAGCCTATGCTTATCCCTATCGCATTTGGTCTCTTAGGAAGCAACGGAGAACCCCTGACTTATGAAGCTGATACAAACATTCAATCAGATGTTATGCTTCTCTCTAAAGAAAACCAAACATTCACATTAAGGGGACTACACGAAAAACCTGTTTTATCACTTCTCAGAGATTTTTCTGCACCTATCACTCTGCAAACCCCCTTCAATGAAAGTGAACTTATTTTTCTTGCAAAAAATGATAGCAATCAAATCAATCGTTGGCAATCGCTTAACCATTTGATGATGCACGCCCTAACTCAAGCCATTCAAGATACAACACTCGCAAAAGATGCTATGCCCTCTACTTTGCTAGAATTGATTGAAACCATTATTACAAATGAAAGTCTTGAGCCTGAGTTTCGTGCATTTTGTTTAAGTTTACCCAGCGAAGTTGAGCTTGCCCACATAATTGGTAAAAATATTGATCCAGATCGCATTTATCATGTACGCAATCAATTTTTAGCTTCTATCGCGCATACCCACCAAGAGCTTTTAACCAATATTTATGCCCAGATGCAAATAGAAGATCCCTATTCACCAAACACTGTGCAAACTGGAAAACGAGCATTACGGAATATTATATTAGACTATCTTTCCATTGCTGAAGCCACACCAGAGCGTGCTGCAACACAGTATGCAATGGCTAATAATATGACTGATCGTATAGCTAGTATAACCATTTTAGTAAAACATTTTAACGAAAGTGAACAAACACAAAATGCCTTAAATAATTTTGAAAATCGTTATCGGCATGATCCACTGGTTATGGATAAATGGTTTTCTATTCAAGCAATGGTTGCGGGAGCATCAACGCTTGACAAGATTCAAAAACTCATGCAGCATCCACTTTTTTCAAAAGATAACCCCAATCGTGTACGTGCCTTGATTGGTATCTTTGCATCTAATAATTTAACAGCTTTTAACAGAATTGATGGTGCATCTTATCATTTTCTTTGCCAAATCATTTTAGAAATTGATAAAAAAAATCCACAACTTGCTTCACGATTACTAACAATGATGCGCTCTTGGCGACAATTAGAACCTATTAGGCAACAAAAACTTGAAACTGCATTAAAAACAATCGCAGTGGCTCCTCAATTGTCAAGCGATGTGGCAGATATAATTAAGCGCATACTTTCTTAAAAAATGTTTATAATCAATATATTATAATTTTTTGCAATAACATAAATAAGCTCTTCAATAACGCTAAGCCCATAAATAGGAAATAAAAGCCTATTTATGGGCAATGTGAAGATTTCTTTTTATACGTCGTTGCTCATAAAGGTAAAATTACTTTTTCTAAAAAAAAGACTGGACAGAAGACTCCTGTTTTGATTCACTACACTTATTGGAGGTATTGTAAATACCAAAGCAGTTTTAGTCACATTATTTCATAGCTAGAGGAATTAGAAATGGCTAAATTGGACGCATATAATGCGCCAACAAAAGTGCGTACTGCCTCAGAACCGAGGGATCAAAATCGCAAAATGCGAACAGCGCACATCAGCCTACTGCTTTCTGGTTCAACATATCAAAAAATTTTATTTATTGAGCCTTGGCTACGGCGCTTTATCCCAATTATAATTGTTATATTCCTTGTTGTGCTAGCAGCAGTGCGTTTCATGCTCGCTTATGATTGGCGCCATACAATTGATAAAAACACGCGCTCTACAATTACTCTCTTAGCTGCTCATATTAGCAGTATAATTGATCATGACTTACTTTCTACCACTCCGAAAGAAAAAGCTGCTGTTCTTCCTCATAATCATTTGCAAAATATTCTTATTGATTTTTATAACCAAGGTCTTATCAATACCAGCACTGTTATCGCTATAGTAGATCAAAAGGGTAACGTCCTCGCATCATCCAGCTCAGAAATAATTTTAGGAAAACCCTTACAAGACTTTACCTCTGAAAGTGCTGTTTTACAATCTCTTGGACAACATGCTGGTACAATGCAAATCACAATAGGGAATAATGACCCTGCTTTTGCTTCATTTAGTCAGACAAAAAATGGACAATATGGTGTATTCGTCAGTGAAAAAATACAACACACCTACGCAGAATGGCACAAAATTTTCTCATTAAACATGACTTTGTTCATAGGAACTACGGGTGTTATTTTGGCTCTCCTTTATGCTTATTACAATCAGATTGTACGAGCACGCAATACAGATATAATTTCAGAAAAAATTCAAAACCGCATTGATATGGCAATGATGCGTGGACGTTGTGGACTTTGGGATTGGAATATGGCGAATGGACGTGTCTATTGGTCGCGAGCAATGTATGAAATGCTCGGCTATGTGCCTCAAGATGCACTGTTATCAATTTCCCAAATTACCGCGATTATTGATCCAAATGATGCAAATTTTTTTGATCTTGCACAAGAATTAATGAACGGTAAAAAAAAGCACATTGATATTAACGTTCCCATGCGTCACGCCGATGGTCATTATGTATGGATGCGTATTCGTGCCGAAGTTACTGAAGAAGAAGAACCCCATTTGGTTGGGATTTCTTTCGATATCAGTGAGCAGCGCCAATTAGCTGAACAAACAGCACAAGCCGATCTTCGTATCCGCGATGCTATTGAAAACATTTCAGAATCTTTTGTATTGTGGGATTCAGAAGGACGTTTAGTCATGTCCAACAGCAAATTTTGCGAATATGCAGCCATTCCCAAACAGGTTCTACAATCAGGTATCGAACGTGCAACAGTCGAAGCTATGGCTCGCCCTGCAATTAGTGAATATCCTCTC
Source organism: Bartonella propinqua (assembly GCF_047263965.1). Taxonomy (NCBI): domain Bacteria; kingdom Pseudomonadati; phylum Pseudomonadota; class Alphaproteobacteria; order Hyphomicrobiales; family Bartonellaceae; genus Bartonella; species Bartonella propinqua. Next base: position 98,004 of record NZ_JBLEBK010000003.1, read on the forward strand.
AAAGACGATGGTTTTGGTAATTTAACCAGTATTCGTCAAACTGCAGACGGCTGTTGGCTCAAAATTAATGAACGACGCACACAAGATGGAGGACTTGTTTGCACTGGTACAGACATTTCTGAGCTTAAACAACAACAAGAAAAATTTGAAGACAGTGAAAGACGCCTTTTTTCTTTCATTCAAGAGCTCAAACGAGCACGAGGGAATGCCCAGCAACGAGCAACAGAAGTTGAAAAACTGAATAAAAGTCTTAAAGCAGAAAAAGAGCGCGCAGAAAGCGCTAACAAAGCTAAATCAGAATTTTTAGCCAATATGTCACACGAATTACGCACTCCACTTAATGCTATTCTCGGATTTTCAGACATCATGTTGCAATCCACTTTTGGTCCTCTTGGCTCACAACGCTATAAAGAATATATGCATGATATTTATAACTCGGGAACCCATCTTCTAACCCTTATCAATGATATCCTTGATATGTCTAAAATTGAAGCTGGAAGATTTACCCTTGATTGTAAAAATATCGATCTCGAACCTATCATCAGTGAAGCAGTACGGACACTAACACCACAAGCTCAAGAAAAAAATATTTCTGTTACAACTAATATTGCTCCAGAACTGCATGCCGAAGTTGATTGCCGTGCTATGAGGCAGATTTTTCTTAACCTCATCTCTAATGCTGTTAAATTTACACCTTCTGGCGGTAATATTGATGTCTGTGCATTCCACAAAAAAAACAATCTTGTTTTTAAAATTAAAGATACAGGCGTTGGTATTCCTCAATCAGCAATCAAAAAACTAGGACAACCTTTTGAACAAGTTGAAAATCAATTTACTAAAACGCATACTGGCTCTGGCCTTGGGTTGGCTATCTCACGTTCACTATTGGAGTTACACAAAGGAAAACTTGAAATTACTTCTCAAGAAATGAGAGGTACAACTGTGGTCATTACAATGCCAATTCAACAAAGTAAATCTTAAAAAAATAAAACACCATTTTTACTGCAATGATATTTCTTGCTCTTGATGCCCCAAAAGGACTCGCGACTATATTCAATTTGGCATATTTTAAAATATAATATTATCTCAAATTTTCGCTTAACACATACATCACTTTCTGCAATGCCAATATATTAATTGCACACGAGAGCAGAAAAAAATTTACTGAGAGAGATAAATTAAAAACAATTAGCTTTATTTTTCTTACACTTTTTTCAGCACAGTATTTTACAGCACATAATGAGATAATCAAAATATAAAAGCCTCATTCGAAAATGAGACTTTTAATAAAAAATTTAACCCTACAATAAATTAGAATTTGTAAGCTATACCAACGCGAAAATCATTAGTTTTGTAGCCAACTTCCATTTTATCATGTGCAAACTTTTTTTTACCAAAATCTGAATAGCGATATTCTGCGCGCATAATCATATTATCAGCCATTGCAAAATCAACACCACCTCCCAAAGTATAACCAACCATCGTCTTTTTTTCATCATAAAAGAAATCAGCAAAATCAATTAAATTACGTCTGTTTTTATCCGATTTTTTATAGACATTTCGAAGCTGTGTATAAGCAATACCCCCTGCAACATAAGGCATCACACGATTAGCAGAAAAACCAACGCGCACACGCGTAGCACCAAACCACTTTTGTTTTAAAGTATAGCGCATAGCTCCAGGAAACGCCACTAAATCCTCGTCATGATATTCCTCTTCTTTCTCCCTTTCCTCCCGATCACTCTGCTCTATTTTTCTTAGATTTATTGATATCGCATTAATAGCTTTTGTATCCTTTTTATCCGACCACATTATATCTGTATCAATCCCTATAATAAAACCATGCTCGATATCAACATTAGATCCTGCATAAATGCCACCTACAAAACCAGAAAGTTGAGGTAAACTTTCCTTTTTAATTGAGTTCACTCTCCTTGTATTTCCATCTCCTAAATAATTCAAGGAAGTCTTCCCTGAAAGACCACCAATTTGGCCCCCAAGGTAAAACCCTGTCCATGAAAAAGCTGGAACTGTAACTACAGGCGCTGTTGGCTCAAAGAATGTATCCTCTGATGCCTGCGCTACAGATAGTGAAATTAAAGCAAAAATGGATGTTGTGATTAAATATTTTGTAGTCATAATTGCTCCCCTAAAAGCTCATGTGACACATATAAACATATGATAAAAAATGGTTTCATATTTTTTTGAAAAAATCTATAGTAAAAATGACACAGTTATAAAAAAAATAAAATTTCAATTAAAAATTATTTAAACTTATATCTTTTCCAAAAAAGTTATCATTATTATCAACTTTTATGAGAATATCTTAATATTACTTAGGTATACACAAGTAATGTCATATTAATTATTGAAAGAAAACTACATTTGCGAACGTAATCGATAAAGATTTTTATCTCACCTTGCAAAATATGCTCTCATGTTTAGTGCAATAACAAATAATATGTTTCCTATAAATTTTGTGACATTTTGTCTAAACTGATGTAATAAAAGTGCTGATACTTGTTTCTTTTTTGAAAAAATCTATAGAAACTTTGAAAACATGAAGCTCTCTAACTTGATGCTTCTCTATACCAACATGCGTTGTAGCACTATTTATTATTATATATTGGCTTAGAAAAACAATGAATATTATATACCCTTAAAGGGAGAAAAAAATACAATTTAATTTTTTGAATAAATCATAATACTAAACATGCTGATCTACCATAAAAACAACCCCAACCAGCAATAAAAATCAACCAAAAATAACTTTAACCATCTGTTCCAATAAAATACATAACGAGAATAAAATATTCAAAAATTAACATGACAAATCAAAAAATGAGTGAAAATACACATAATTGCGGTAAAATTACTATTTTATCAATAAAAACGCTTTCCAATTGAATCAATACCTTCACTCTCATACCCAAAAGTCTATAGAGTTAAAATTATAACAACTTCAATGTTTCATGACCTGTGTAAAAATTGAGCGTACCGATTGCCCCACTTCCTTAATTAAATTTTCTACACGAAGTAAATCAGGCTCCCCAATACTGTTTAATAAAAGATCACTTAACCTAGGTGGCATATCATTAGGATTGAGGGTATCGTTTAAGCAGAGTCGTATAATTTGGCTCAAATTTGTATATAAACTATAAGCACGATGTAAATCAGAAATACATGACTGGCTGAGAAAACTGTTCGGTAAGTGAGCCAAAATATCTTCTGTAGTCGCTCCAATTTGAAATGCAGTTGCATGAGTAATAAGAGCATATTGAGCAATGAACTCAAGATCCATGATACCACCAGACATAGTTTTCAAATCCCATAGATTTCCTGACGGTTTTTCTTTTTCAATCAAAGTACGCATTTCGCACACTTCTTTTGCAACTCTCTTCTTATCACGAGGAACGGCAATAATTGCACAAACCTCATTTTCTAATTTTTGCAAAAAATCCTGATCCCCAGCTATCCCCCGCGCTCGTGTTAAAGCAAGGTGTTCCCATATCCATGCGTCTTCGCAATAGTATTTTTTAAAAAATTGAAAAGAAACAGCAACAGGACCTTTATTCCCTAATGGACGCAATCTTAAATCAGCTGCATAAAGGATACCTTGACTTGTAAGAGTTGATAAAGCAGCGACAAAACGTTGTGTTAAACGAGTATAATATTGAGAAATATAAAGAGGTTTTTCTCCATCAGATATTTCTGCATCCTCATCATGTTCATAAAGTACAATAAGGTCAACATCTGAACCAGCAGTTAATTCACGACTTCCGAGTTTACCCATACCCAGTATGCCAACACGCCCTCCTTTAATATTTCCATGAAAAAGAGCAAATTCTTTTTGAACCACAGAAAACGTTTTTTTTATCATAAGGTCAGCAAGCGCAGTGAACGCAAAACCTGCTTTATTTCCTGCAATTGTATCGTTTAAAATTCGAATCCCAATCAAAAAACGTTGCTCATCAGCAAAAATTCTTAAATGATCAAGAGTTTCTTCATAAGAAGTTATATTTTCAAGAAAATATTCAAGCCGGCTTTCCAGATAAGCTTCTGTTGGTACTTCTGAAAAAATTGTTGAATCCAACATCCCATCAAAAACATGTGGTTTACGTGTAATAATTTCTGCAAGGCGCGGAGCAGCTCCCATGATAAGCACTAACATATCCAAAAGAGATGGATTAGACTGCAATAGGCTAAACAACTGAATCCCTGAAGGTAAGCCTTGTAAAAAGCTATCAAAACATAACATTGCTTCATCTGCTCGTTTGGTGGCGCCAAAGGCTTTCAAAAGCGCTGGTGTCAATTCCGTTAATCTTTCACGTGCTTCAGAAGATTGGGTAACTTTGTAACGCCCACAATGTAATGTCCGCATAATACGACAAATATCACTTGCTCTTTCAAAACCTAAATGGCTTAATGTTATTAATGTCTCTGGATCATCTTCTTCCCCTGTAAAGACTAAATTGCCAATTTCTAACCCGAGTTCTTGCTCGTTTTCAAACAGTGCTGCATAATGCTTTTCAACAACTCGAAGCGTTTTTAATAAATCGCGAATAAAACAGCTATTTTCCTGATACCCCATCAAATATGCAACACTTTTGAATTGAGAAACATCGCTTGGTAAAAGATGCGTCTGTTCATCTGCAAGCATCTGAATACGATGTTCAACATTCCGTAAAAAAGCATAACTTTTTATAAGGCTATCTCTCGTTTTCTCACTGATCCAACCGAGAGTATGAAGTTTTGCCAACATTGCAACTGTCTGACGCCCACGTAATTGGGGAAAACGTCCACCAGCAATTAATTGTTGTGTTTGAACAAAAAATTCAATTTCACGAATACCGCCCCGCCCCAGCTTTACATTATGACCATAAGCTGCAATTTTACCATAATTTTTATATGCGTGAATTTGACGTTTTATCGAATGGATATCAGCAATAGCAGCGTAATCTAAATATTTTCGCCATATATAAGGAGAAAGCTCTTTGAGAACGTTAAAGCCTGCTTTTTTATCACCAGCTACGGGACGTGCCTTAATCATAGCTGCTCGTTCCCAATTTTGACCACGTCCCTCATAATAACGTAACGCAGCCCTTACTGGCAATGCTAAAGGAGTTGAGCTTGGATCTGGTCGAAGCCGAAAATCAAGACGAAAAACATACCCTTCTGCAGTACGTTCTTGAATAATACGGATCAATCGACGTACCATTTTAGAAAAAACATCGATACTCTCATAAAGATTAACAATATGAGGTGACATTTCATCAATGAAAACAATCAAATCAATATCAGAAGAATAATTAAGTTCTTCTGCACCTAATTTGCCCATAGCTAAAATGATTAAACCGCAGTCTTTTTCTGGATCATCACGGCTAGATAGGTTTATTTTACCCTGGTCATATGCTTCTCTCAAAAGAAAGCGCAATGCCACGCTTAATGCAACTTCACCCAAACGGGTCAGCCAAGAACATGAAACTTCGTAAGTAAAAACACCACTTAAATCAGCTAAAGCAATTAAAGTATGTGCTTCCCGTTTTTTACGTCTTAAAGCTGCCATCAAGAAAGCTTCATGAATAGATTCATTTTTATCGATGAGCGCAATATCGTCTATAATTTCACTTAGCCTTGTTTCTATATCAACATTCAATAAGGGGCTAAGATATGACGGATTAGCAATTAACACCCCGCGCAAAAAAGGCGATAAGGTCATAACTGCACTTATAAAATCAACCTGCTTTCCTTTATTTGCAATATAAGCAACAAGCGATTCTAAATTTTCTTTCTTTGCCTGTTCTTCAATGTCTTTCAACCATTGAAAACCACTCTCATCAAGAGGACGTAAAGGAAGAAGTTGTGTTTTTAAAAAAGCACTTTTCATCTCCACTCCCTTGAAAAATCATTTTCCATTTTATTGCATAAGACCCAGAAAAAATATGCGCTATATGTAAAAGGAGTCAAATGAAGAACCCACCCTTTAAGGAAACAATAAAACAGCTCTAAGCCCTGGATTTGCATTTTCAAGTAAAAGCTCACCTCCATGAAGCTTCATCACAGCCTTTGCTATACTTAAACCAATACCAAAACCAGGCTGTGTACGACTTTCTTCAAGGCGAACAAATCGTTCTGTTACTTTTTCACATTTATCTGCTGCAATTCCTCGACCATTATCACGAACAACTACCATCAAATGCTTCCCACGGTATTCCATTGATAGGCAAACCTCAGCTTTTCCTTTGTCATTAGACGCATATTTAATCGCATTATCAATAAGATTAAAAATTGATTGTGCAATAAGCTCACGATTCAATTTCAGCTCTCTATCAAATGTATTCCCTAACCGAAGCAAAACTCCTGATTCTTCAGCAAAAGGTTCATAAAGCTCAACAGCATCTTCAAGAATTACCTTCATATTCATAGTCTCAAGATGCTCAATCGCACTGCTCGCTTCAATGCGCGAAATCATTAAAATAGCATTAAAAGTACGAATAAGCTGATCGGACTCAACAATGACACCATCAAGTGCTTGTCGATATTCAAGCTCTGTCTTTTTCCCTGAAAGCGCTTCTTCAGCACGATTCCTAAGACGCGTTAGCGGTGTCTTAAGATCATGAGCAATATTATCCGATACTTGCTGCAAACCAATATTTAATTCTTCAATGCGATCTAACATAACATTAAGATTAGCCGACAATCGGTCAAATTCATCACCCACTCCAGAAACAGGTAAACGCCCACTGAAATCACCCTCCATTAAACGCTGAGATGCAGCTGTTACATGATCAATCCTTTGTAATGCTCGTCTACCAACAAAAAACCATATTAATAAAGCTCCCCCAACCATCGCTGCAAGAGCAATCATCACAGCTTTACGAATAACCATTGCAAAACGTTCTGGCTCATCTAAATCTCGCCCTATAAGAATTTTCATAGCATTTGGTAAGTCAACAATAACGGCAAGAGCGCGATGTTCACTTTTTTTTCCACGTTCTCCAAAACGCGAATATAAGAAAGAATTCAAAAGAACACCATTATTGCTTAAAACGCCAATTTCAATACGTGCAACATTCCCTGCTAAAATGCGTCCCATAGGATCAGTAACAAGATAAAGAAAAGCTCCTGGTTGTCGTGAACGATAATCAATCGTACGCATCAATAAAGGTAGTCCACCATATTTATAAGTATTTTCAATATATTTTAACTCTTCATACAGAGCTTGTTCAGTCTGCTCCGTTAACAATGAAGCAGAAAATGCCGTCATATAAATAGAAAGTCCTGTTGCAACTAATCCAAACAGCAAAATATAAAGCGCCGAAAGTCTCAACGCAGTTGTACGCATTATATTGATTAAACGATTCATATTTTGTTATCTGCTGCTTTCAGCATGTATCCAGCCCCACGTACAGTATGGAGAAGAGGAACATCAAAATCTTTTTCAATTTTTGCTCTTAAACGAGAAATATGAACATCAATTACGTTTGTTTGCGGATCAAAATGGTAATCCCAAACATTTTCCAAAAGCATAGTGCGTGTCACAACTTGACCAGCATATCGCATCAAATATTCCAGTAAACGAAACTCCCGTGGTTGTAATGTGATATTCCTGTTACCACGTTTTACTGTATGTGCTAACCGATTGAGTTCAAGGTTTCCTACACGATAAATGGTCTCCGCCCCTTTAGGATTATTACGCCGCTGCAACACTTCAACACGAGCAAGAAGTTCAGAAAAGGCATAAGGCTTCGTCAAATAATCATCACCCCCTGCACGCAAACCCGTTACACGATCATTCACCTGCCCCAAAGCAGAAAGAATAAGAACTGGTGTTTTATTGCCTTTAGCACGCAATTCAGCAATAATAGAAAGACCATCACGATGCAAAAGCATCCGATCAACAACCATTACATCATAACTTTCTGTTTCAGCTAACATATACCCCGTATCGCCATCATATGCAACATCAGCCGAATGTCCTGCTTCTAAAAAAGCTTTTTCGAGATAACGCCCCGTCTCACGATCATCTTCGATAACGAGTATCTTCATAAAACGCATCTCCGTTATTTTATAAAATGGAATTATAGGACAAAGGTTTATAAAACCTCTGTCCTATTTTTTAAAAATATTATTTTTTGAAAATTGGAAGAGCTACATAAAGGTAGCGATCTTTTGTTTGCACGTATAAGGCTATATAATTTTGTCCTAGCTTTTGTGCATTCTTGATCGCATCAGTAATATCAGATACTTTTTTAATAGGTTTATAATGAACTGCCACGATAACATCACCGGGGCGTATTCCCTGATATGCGGCATCTGAATCTGAATCTACATTAGTTACGACCACCCCTAAACCATCATCAGAAGGAGAAATAGTTAAGCCATAATCTTCCAATACTTCATCTGCAGCATCGCGTCCACTTGAATATTTTGAATTCTCTTTCGCACCTGCATCTTCAGGCATTGTGTCGAGTTTAACCTTAATACTTTCCTCTTTACCAGATCTCCAAACACCTAAAGTTACTGTTTCTCCTGGTTCACAACTTGCAATACGCTTTGCTAAATCACGAACATCAGCAATCTTTTCATTATTTATTGAAACGATCACATCACCTGCCTTAACTCCAGCCTTTTTTGCTGGTCCCTTTAATGGATCACTTACTAAAGCACCTTTTGCCTCTTTCAAACCAACCGCATTAGACATTTCTTTCGTCACAGGCTGAATCTGAACCCCAAGCCAACCACGCAGAACTGAACCTTTTTTAATAAGTTGTTGCACAATCTGTTTTGCCGTCGTTGCTGGAATCGCAAATGCAATTCCAATGTTTCCCCCAGAAGGAGAATAAATTGCTGTATTAACCCCAATAACCTTTCCATTCAGATCAAAAGTTGGACCACCAGAATTTCCCCGATTAACAGCAGCATCAATCTGAATAAAATCATCCTCAACACCAGCACCAATATCACGTCCACGTGCTGAAACAATGCCCGCTGTCACAGTTCCACCAAGACCAAAAGGATTACCAATAGCAACAACCCAATCACCAATGCGAAGCTTTTCATCATCACCAAAATCAACATACGGAAATTTTCTTTTTTCATCCACTTTTAATACTGCAAGATCAGTCCGCGGATCCGTCCCAACGAGTTTTGCATTCAGTTCTGTCCCGTCATCCAAAACAACAGAATAACTTGTCCCGTCAGAAATTACGTGATTATTAGTTACAATATAGCCATCAGACGAAACAAAAAAGCCTGATCCAAAAGCTATAGGACGAGGTCTACGCAAACGCTGCAATGATCTGTTATCTGGTCTATTACGCTCATAAAATTCTTTAAAAAACCATTTAAAGGGATGTTGATCTGGAATTTGGTCAAGACCTGGACCATTAAAGAAATCACCCCAAGACCACACTTCTTTCTTTTTATCGCTCTTCACTTGCACTGAAACAACAGCAGGCTTTACCTGAGAAACAATATCTGCAAATCCCCCCCCCTGTTGCTGTAACGGAGTAACCACAGAATTTGCATGAGCTGCCGTCACCCACAAACTTGATCCCCACCCACTAAAAAACAGTGTACCTTCCAACGCAACAGAAAAGCTTACTGCGACTAATGTTGAAAAAAAAGTTTTTTTAACCATTCTATATGTGCTCCTATTCAGTAATATTATCTTGATTGCACATAGTTATAAAATAGCAGACCTTACCATTTTCTGTCTAAATTATTAAAATTTTGTAAGATTAAATACAGCAGTTATAATTATAAAAAACTAAAGTGTTGATTTAAACGCAGCAAGCTTTTTCTCTATTAAATATTTATTTTAACCTAGCGATATTTTGGAGTATTGTTCCTCATTAAACACCTAAAGTGATTGCTTTTCGTATTCGTATTACCGCCTTACGCTGAAAAAGATGGTACTTATACCAATGATCATAATTATCAAAGGTGATAACCACAAAAACCATGTTGTTTTATTAAAAGGTGGCTTCAATAGAATAAATTCGCCATATCGCTCAACAAGAAAATCAGTCACCTCCTGATTGCTATCACCCATTTTTAACCGTTCACGGATCAAAAGCCGTAAATCACGTGCAAGTGAAGCATCTGAATCGTCAATTGATTGATTTTGACAAACTGGACAACGCAAATGTGATGAAATATCACGCGCACGCGATTCAAGGATTGGATCTTTTAAAACTTCATCTGGCTCTACTGCACTGGCTAACGACAGAGAAAAAATAGCAACTAAAAAAAGCCAAATCCCAAATAGCGTCTTTTTCATCTCAATGCCTTTTTGATAAATTTAAAGCAGGAGACCATCCGTTGAGGCAACTCAACACGAAACCAATAACCAAAAAGAGAAAAACATCCGCCCATAGCCATCATTAATGCGCCTAACCAAACACAAATCACGTAAGGCTTCCACCAAATATGTACAGCAAGTCCTTGATCGTTTATACGTCCTGGTACAATATACAATTGAGATAAGCCATGATTTTGAATACCCACCTCCGTTGTTGATGTATTTTGACTTGAATAAAATCGCTTTGATGCCATTACATTGCGTACTGCATTTTTATTCTCATATATTGCAAAATTAAACTTGATTGCAGAATAATTTGAGCCTGCATCTTTTTGTACTTTGTCAAAGCGAACTGTTTTATCTGCTATCGTAACCATATCTCCTATGTCCATGGTTAAAATACGCTCTTGCGTAAAAGTCGCAACACAGACAATCCCAAACAGCGTAACACTTAATCCCATATGTGCCATTGCAGCACCAAAAACTGACCACGGCAATCCAACAAATCTCTTAACCCGCACAAACAAAGCTATCTTGTGATGTCCACTCTTCCTCCAAAGATCAGCTAAACTTCCTAAAAAAACAAAAGCCGAAAGTCCAATTCCTAAAACTGCAAAGATATCACGAAAAGACGTTACATAAAATGTTATAAAGCAAACTACGCAAACTAATGCCAAAACAAACCACAATCGTTCAAAAACTGCGAGAAAATCACCACGTTTCCACGCCATCATTGATCCAAATGGAACCAACAACAACAGTAATATCATTAAAGGTCCACAGGTAAGATTAAAAAAGGCAGCACCTACAGAAATTTTTTGCCCAGTAAATGCCTCAATAAAATAAGGGTAGAGCGTGCCAATCAACACTGTTACTGTTATTGTTGTGAGCAATAAATTATTTAAAACAATAAAACCTTCACGTGAAATTGGCGGAAATAATATACTCGCTTTTAAATTAGGTACTCGCAAAGCAAAAAGAAGAAAAGCCCCTCCCGTGAAAAAGAATAGAATAGCAAGAATTGCCTGCCCACGTGCTGGATCAACAGCAAAGCTATGAACAGAAGTTAAAAGACCTGAACGAACAAGAAAAGTTCCTATAAGAGAAAGAGAAAAAGTAAGGAGAGCTAAAAATAATGTCCAGTTTTTCAATGTTTCCCGTTTTTCAAGAACAAGAGCAGAATGCAAAAAAGCCGTTCCTGAAAGCCATGGCATAAATGCAACATTTTCAACTGGATCCCAAAACCAATAACCACCCCATCCTAGCTCATAATAAGCCCAATAGGATCCAACCATAATACCCAGTGTCAAAAAAATCCAAGAAAGAAGAAGCCAAGGACGAACCCAACGCGCCCAAAATTTATCGATATGCCCTATAACCAATGCAGCTATTGCAAAAGAAAAACAAATAGAAAAACCAACATAACCCAAATAAAGAAGTGGCGGATGAATTGCTAAAGCAATATCCTGTAAAAGAGGATTGAGATCATTTCCCTGCAATGCTGGTGGGTGAACACGTAAAAACGGATTAGATACAAAAAGAATAAAGAAAAGAAAAGCGCTTGTAATCAAACTTTGACAGCTTAAAACTAATGTCTTAAATTGTTCTGGTAATTGTTCACCAAAAAACGCCATCAATGTACTAAAAAAAGCGAGACTTAAAACCCATAATAACATGGATCCTTCGTGATTCCCCCAAACGCCTGTAATTTTATAAAGCATAGGCTTTTCTGAATGACTATTCTTAACAACATTCAGAACAGAAAAATCAGACATCGTATGAGAATAAACAAGAATTAAAAAAGATAATAACACCAATATAAAGGTGATATATGTCAACGGAATCCCTACCTGCGTTAACATGTATGATCCCCGCAAAACACCAAAAATGGATAAAATTACCTGTAGAAAACTTATTGCAAACGCTGCAGCTAAAAAAATATGACCTAGTTCAACGAGCACAGTCAAATTGCCCTTCCATACCATAGAGCTTTTTTAAACAGTCAGCTGTTTTTTTAGACATATAAGTTTCATCGTGCTTTGCTAAAACGCGCGTACCAATAAAAAGTCCTTGCTTATCAAAATATCCTTCTACAATAACACCTTGTCCTTCACGAAAAAGATCTGGCAATATACCATTGAAAATCACTTTTTCGCGTTTTGCATTATCAGTTACAAAAAAAGTAACTTTCATCCCGCCAATATATTCTACTGTTCCTTTTTCGACAAAACCACCTAAACGCAAAGGGCGCCCCATTAAAATATCTTCTCTTGTAATTTCAGACGGCATTCGGAAAAAACTTACCGTATTACGCATTGCATACATAATGAGACTTGCCGCAATTAACATAATAAAAACGCACAGTAGAATCATTAACAACCGCGTCTTTTCCCGCTGCTTTACAACAGCTTTCAATGAAGGAAAATTTTTAAAGGACTGACTCTTCATAGACCATCTACGAAAATATTTTTATAAATGTGTTATATAGGCACAAAATTACTATTTATATGCCTCATATTTTAGAGAGCTTCGCACATCTTTTATACGGGTGCAACTTCTTATCCAATATCTCTCCCCTTCCCAATGCTTTCTTCTTATTTTAACAATCTCAAACTGATCCACAATCACTTTCTGAGTCTGCTAATTGAGTGAATTACGTAACTGAATTATCATTTCTTCAACACGCAATCGCCCCACAAAATCTTCAGGCATTGTATCAAGAAAGTTTTGTAAAAACTGTATTGCCTGCGCAGACTTACCTGCCTGACGAAGAGCATCAGCAAAAAATAAACGAGGGTAAAGATCTTTTGGTGCTAAATTCATAGCCTTTTGAAAAACGTTTTGCGCTTCTCTCGTAATCACCCCCCCCTCATAACCGACTAATGCTACACCATATCCTACAAGTCGTGGAGCCGATTCTCCATTCAAGCCAAGCGCATCTAAATACATGTTCACTGCATCCTGAAAACGACCTTCTTCAAGGTATCCCACTGCTAACGCATCTGCTAGCTTGCCATCATAAGGTGCACGCAAAAAAAGCGCTTGCAAACGAACAAGCTGCTCACGTTTACTCAGCGTCTTGAAATCCTTCTCCATTAACTCATTAAAAAAATAACTTTTAACTTGTGGGCTGCCTGTCAAACTGTAAATACCCCATGTCATAAGAAGCACAAATAAAATAATGAAAATTTTAAGAGCATGTGCATTTTCACAATGCGTATAAGGCTTATCAAATTCAACAAAACGCATACAGTTGTTATAAATATCAACAGCTGAAACTCGCCTATCTTTTTCTGGAGCACGGCTAAAATGCAATGCAAAAAAAACAATCATCAAAAATAAAAGAAAAATTGCAGCAAAAACTAACAAGAGCATATCACTTTGGTACCAATACGAAAATAAAAAAGCGTCGCTAATTATTCCTCTTTATTCATTAAAACGCCGATAAAAAACGATAAATAACTATTCTTCACCGCTACCATTGTAAAGTTTATCATCAATTTTTCCAAATGCGCATAAAAACGCAAAGCAAAATTTTATTTTATATTCTAACTACAGACATAAAATGATTTTTTGCTCTGTATATCGTATGTACAAATATTTGCTCCATCCTTACAAAATTTAATATAATACATCCTTAGAAAAGGAAACTATGCCTATCGTCTTGGCAATAAAACTTTTGCATATAACCCACCCAAATCAGAACGCGATAAGAAAAGACTTCCCCCATATTCGTTAACCATATCTGAAACAATTGCTAGTCCTAACCCTGTCCCTGGCTTACTTTCATCAAACCGATGACCTCTTTTTAAAGCTCCATCAATCTGTTCTTTTGTTAAGCCAGAACCATCATCTTCTACGATGATATAGAAGGATTCTTCTTCTTCAATATTTTTTCCTAAACAACAAGAGATCAAAACTTTAGTGCACGACCACTGAGCAGCATTCTCAATCAAATTACCAACAATTTCCTCTAAATCTTCCCTTTCACCAGAAAAAATAATATCATCTATATCCATGATAAACTGAAACTGTTTCTCAGGATTAAGCTTTTCCATAACACGCATTAAACGCTCAATTACCCTGCGAACAGATGTGTGATAAACGACACTGTCACATTGTGCTGCAATCCGAGCACGCTGGAGATAATGATTTATTTGTGCCTGCATTATTTTCGTTTGCTCTCTTAATAAAATAGCCTGCTCTCCGCACATCTTATCAGCCTCATTCATAATAATTGATAGAGGCGTCTTCAATGAATGAGCAAGATTGCCAACCTGCACCCGAAACCTTTCAATAACACGCTGATTATTATTAATGAGAGCATTCATTTCCTGTGCTAACGGCATAACTTCGCTAACTAAATCCGTATTCACATAATTAATCTTACCCTCGCGAATATCATTCAATGACTGTCGAATAAGCTTCAACGGTCGAAAACTAAAGAAAATAATAGCAATATTGATAAGAACACTTCCTATACCAAAACTCCAAAGAAAAATTTGTAAAGTTCGCTGAAATTCTTGTACTTGTGCATGTATTTCATCGATATTCCCAACAAGACGAAAACGCGCAATATGATTTTGATTATCCAGAACAACATCACTCTCAATGACTTGTAGATTTTGACCGTTGATCCCTTTTATCCGATAAAAGCGAAAGAATTTTTTGTTAAAAGAGACGCCCACATCATTTGATGAAAGTATTTTCCTCATTCCTAACGACGGGGATGTTAACCTTCCTTGTAAATTAGGTGATATAGCAACAACTTCCCAATACCAACCCGATGTTGGATCTAAATAACGGATATCATCAATCCCAAAACCTCCTTTTAAATTTCCCTCAGGTGACACAGTTACTGTCGCAATAAGACTGTACAATTGAGCAGAAAGGATGCGCTTTAGACTTTGTTCACTTGAACGTTGATAAAACAAAATACTGACCGCAGAAATTGATGAAATCGAAATAACAACCCATAATGTTGAAAAAATCATAACACGTAGACTAAGAGATCTACCAACGAGAAAAAATACCTCCCTCAGCCCGCTATTTTTTTTCAGAACTCTCATTGATCACCTAGCACTCGCTCTCTTACGCGGTAACCCATTCCACGAATGGTTTCAATCAAATCCACCCCAAGCTTTTTACGCAATCGTCCTACAAAAACTTCAACAGTATTTGAATCTTTGTCAAAGTCTTGATCATAAAGATGTTCTGTAAGCTCCGTCCTTGAAACTATCCTATCGCAATGGTGCATAAGATATGAAAGAAGCCTGAATTCGTATGACGTCAATTTAATTAACTGACCATTAACAAAAACACGAGAAGTCTTGGTGTCTAATAAAACCCCACCACAATGTAGCGCGCTTGTCGCATGACCTGCAGCTCGACGAATTAATGCCCGTAACCGCGCCATTACTTCTTCTAAATGAAATGGTTTAACAACATAATCGTCGGCGCCCGCGTCAATACCAAGCACCTTATCAGACCAGCGATCTCGTGCTGTGAGCATTAAAACAGGCATGGAATACCCCTCTTTGCGCCATTTTTCAACAACACGGATTCCATCTAAATGCGGCAAACCAATATCGAGAATTACAGCATCATAAGACTCTGTACTGCCTAAAAAATAAGCTTCTTCACCATCAAAAGCACTATCTGAAACATAGCCCGCATTTTTTACAGCCTCTGCTAATTGATGATTGAGATTCCGATCATCTTCAACAATTAAAATACGCATTACAATACACGAAAAAATCTAATCTGCAGGTACGGAAATCTCCAAACGACGTAATTTTTTACCATCATGAGTAGGCACTATAATCATAACAATACACTTCTCTCTTCCATCCTGAAAAACGGGGGTTGAACGTACTAACACTCCCCTCTGTTGGGCAGCAATCTTCCTACCAACTTCGGCGCATCCAGCAGCAAAAACAGAATCTCCCCACAAAAAGGCTGCTATCATTATATATAAGAAAACTTTTTCCATTATGAATATTTCATAATCTATTTTATCTGAATATAAGATGAATAATGTTTTTTCTATTCAAAATTTACGTCCAAGAGATAACTTATCCTCTGTGCAACAGAATAATAAGCAAACACTCCCTCAAAATTTAACAATTTAAAAATAAAGTCTTTTTTAAAAATTTCGCAATAATCGAAAGATACAGTTTTTTAAAAAATATAAAAATTGAATATACAATCTATGCGCTATGAAAACTGTGTTATCGTAATATTTAAATAAGATCTTTCTTTATTAAAACTATAGCAAAAAAATACTTTCATTCCATATAATCATTACAGGATAAGCATTACAGATTTATTTTGTTGCATCACTTTGTTATAGGCTCTCTCATTAGATGTTTGATTTTTTTAAAAAAAAGAAAGCACAATACAATAAACCATTTCACAGTTCTGCTCTCATTGAATTAGATGCACGGCTAGACACAGCACTTTATCGCATACGCTCTACTCATAGTGTTTTCTGGAAAAAAGCAAAAATCATCTCACAACGTTTTCGTATACGAGGATGGAAGCGATTTATAATCGAAATTCTTGATGAAACACTAACATTAGGATTGTTTGGTTTTACCATTTTCACCATAGCTGGCATTTCTATTTTTGAATTAACCCAAAAAGATTGGTATTCGCCCAAGAATTTTTCCATTCTTTTTTTAGATCGATATGGACGCCCTATTGATCACCGTGGTGCATTACCAGTGGTATCTGTCCCAGTTGAAGAAATGCCCGATCATGTTATTAAAGCGGTTTTGGCAACAGAAGATCGCCGCTTTTTTAATCACTGGGGGATTGATTTGCACGGTCTCACACGAGCAATCTTGCAAAATATGCAAGCAAAAGGTGTCGTTCAAGGTGGCTCGACCATTACACAACAACTCGCTAAAAATTTATTTTTAACAAATGAAAGAACCATAACCCGCAAAATTAAAGAGGCTTATCTTGCTCTTTGGCTAGAAGCAAATTTTAGTAAAAAGCAGATCTTGCAACTTTATCTTGACCGCGCGTATATGGGAGGCAGCAATTTTGGTATCGCAGCAGCTGCAAAATTTTATTTTGGTAAAAATATTCGCAATGTATCTCTTAGTGAATCGGCTATGTTAGCAGGTCTCTTTAAGGCTCCAAGTAAATATGCTCCTCACAACAACCTACTTGCTGCTCAAACACGTGCTAATGTAGTGCTTTTTAACCTCGTTAATAGCAAATTCATGACAGATAGCCAAATTATCAATGCCCATCGTCATCCTGCCAGTGCTATTACAAAAATAAAAAATAATCAGCCTGATTACTTTCTCGACTGGGCATTGAGTGAAGTCAAAAAAATTAGTGATCAACTTCCAAGTCACACTTTAATCGTTCAAACCACTCTTGATCCTGATATCCAAAAAGTAGCAGAAGAATCAGTCAAGTATCATTTACACCGATATGGTCAACAATATCGCGCAACACAAGCAGCTGTTGTCATTATCGACAATAATGGAGCTGTACGTGCAATTGTTGGAGGACTTGATTATAATAAAAGCCAATTTAACAGAGCAACACAAGGTGGACGGCAACCTGGTTCTTCATTTAAACCTTATGTTTACGCAGCTGCAGTAGAACGCGGTCTATCGCCCTCAACGATCGTTTTAGATGCCCCTATCAATTGGGGAGGCTGGTCCCCCAGAAACAACTCTGGTCGTTATCTTGGTAGAATTGATTTAGCGACTGCCTTAGCCTTTTCTATCAATACAGTGCCTATCTATCTTACACGTCAATATCTTAACCATGATATCCAACCAATTATAAATTTGATAAAAAATATGGATATTACTACTCATATTGTATCACATAAAACGATTGTTCTTGGCACATCCAATATGACACCAATGGATCAAGCAACTGGTTTTAATGTCTTTGCTAATGGAGGTATGGCTGGAAACCGCCATGGATTTACAAAAATCAGTACAACAGATGGACATGTGGTGTGGGATTGGGAGCATAACGGGAATAAATTACATCGAGTCATCAGTAAACAATCAGCAGCTTACATGAACCAAATGATGGTTGGTGTCACAACACGAGGATCGGGTAAACGTGCTGCTCTACCCATGACCCTTGTTGCTGGGAAAACTGGAACATCACAAGCTTATCGTGATGCGTGGTTTGTTGGTTTCACTGGTAATTATACTGGAGCTGTATGGATGGGAAATGATGATTTTTCATCGATGAATCGTGCTTTTGGTGGTGGTGTTCCTGCCATGATATGGCACCGTATCATGCTCTATGCACACCAAAATATAATGGTAAAACAACTTTATGGTGTAAAAGATTCTCTCCGCCCTTATCAGTTAAAAACACTCACCTCTCACGATAACTTTGTATTTCCACCTCAAATATCCCATACACTCTCACCTGAAACATCCAGTATTGTGCAGTTGATTAATAAAGACCTCAAAAATCCGTCCGCAATCTTTTCAAAGGCGGAAATTATCAAAGATTCAACGCTTTAAATGAGAGAATCTTATAATGTTTCTTAATATTGCTCTTCCTTTTTTAATCTTTGTGTTTTCTATTTTATGCGGAATATTTAGTGTTAATTATATACTTAATTCCTCTAACAATTTTGGACGATTCACAATTGGAGAATGGAATGCTTACCCACAAGTAGGAACCGCCCAAACTGATCCTTACACCCGAACACGTACTGCCATACGAGGTGAAATTGCACTTGGACGTACAGAAGGTCTTGTCTTTCAAATTTGGAAAGATAATCACGGACGTCCATTACATCCTCATTGTCATTATTTGCTAAAAGGACATATTCCTGAAGCCCGTCTCTTTACCCTTTATACAGCTGACAAATTCCTTAAACCATATACTTCATCCCAAAAAATACCCTTTGAACTTTACACAAATAATATCATTTACGAAAATGATGGCTCGTTTCGCATCAATATTTCACCAAGACCACAAAGTGGTAATTGGCTTGCAACAGTTAGTCAGAAAAAATTTGGGCTTATTCTTACTTTATATGATACCCCAATTATCTCTGCAACTGCATTACAAAAGCTCATTATGCCATCTGTAGAACAAATTTCATCAGGACAAAAAAACTGTGACTAAATTCATTCACGCTGGGATTCTTACAAGTATTGGTGCTATCATTGTCCATATTTGTATTTTATTTCTCATTCCCTATTACGCACAAAATAATATATGGATACGGCTTACAAAGTCAGCAGATCCTTATCAATTTTCTGATATAGATATTAGCAATCCCATTTATCAATCTGCTGACCCGTTCTTTATTCTTAAAGTTTGTAGATTTAACCTCGACAATGGTCCTGTTCATTTAAAGGCCTTGAAGACAACACAATTTTGGTTACTATCGATTTACACACAGGGCGGAATTATTTTCTACAGCCTTAATGATCGGACAGCTCCTCATGCGACGCTTGATCTTATTATTGGAAAGCCTATACAAATAATAGAACTCAAAAAATCAAAGCCTAAAAATAATACTAATGCGGTTTTAGTTGCTAAGAATTTAAATCAAGGTTTTGCTATCTTACGCACCTTTGCACCTTCTTCGCTTGCAAAAAAGGAAAGCGAAACCTTCCTTTCATCTGCAACCTGTCGCAGATTCAAGGGATAAAAATTACTAATCTGCAATTATATAACTTCTCTGTTTCCGTCAAAGTGAGAAAAAACACACAAAAACAGCAACTTTTAACTTCAATCAACTGAGCATAAATTAAAATACAGTTTTTATTCCAACTTTTAGATATTTAAACTTTTTACTGTAATAAAAATTATAAAAAATGATTCACATAACGATCGTGAAAAAACTAACCTTTCTTATGTCCTTAATATAACTAAACGAGCAGCAGCATCGCTCCTCGTGTCACATAAGCCAATAAATAAACGATTATAATAAAATAAACTTTATCCTATCGCTACCAGTTATGTCTCAGCTACAAGCTACGACTATATTGCTTTTATAAACTTTTCCAATCTTTGTAATCATCTTTATCTCTTCATTCATTTAGCCTTATCTTAATTATATGCGGGAACAATCAGTCCTTTAACGTTTGGATTTAAAATGTCATTTAAAAATTGAAAACATATCAATGTAATAACAACAATAGCTACTATAATTACAACATTTTTCATTATGGATACCCCCCCTTCCCATTAAAGCAATAAGACGTCTAGATCCCCAAAAATTATGGTTCAAGAAAAATTTTCTCTCTTTATCAAAGCCAGAAACACCGATAGATTTTTACTTGGTGGATATCACATAAATTATTATAATTACCAAAAATAAACTCGCTTTTTTCATTCAAAATAATGTTAATCAATATCAAATCATCTACCACCAATAAAGCTAACATTTCTCTGTTGAGATACAAACCAGCTATCCAGATATGCAGAACAAATCAGTGCATTAACTACAAACATAAAATAAAATCTCTTATTGCACCAAAATCATATCATGTCTGATCAGAAACTATACCTTCAGTCAAATATAGTAAATTAAGAGTAGACAGCCAAAAATTTTGGAATAAGCTACTTTGACATTACCTCAACCGCAAAGCTTGTCATTTGAACTTTATTTATCTTGATTACAATTATTGTTTGTAAAACTTAATCAATGACACGATAAATCAATAAAAGGAATAAAAATTGCCCACATGAACTCGCTAAGATAACTCTTAAAGTTGATATGTTAGAGAGTGTCCTTGTCCTCAAAAATAAGTGCTTTACCTTTTGTCATATAACCAGAAACTTTCTGCAAGATATGCAGTCTGAAAAAAAATTTTTATAGTCTACTGTTGAGGAAAAGAAAGCTTAATGAAGAAGAAATACGTTCGGTTAATCTCAAGAGCAGCGATATGGTCTCCCCGTTTTGGTGTGTTAGCTTTCATGATTTTATTATTTTCTGTACTTTTACAGCACTTTTCTATGATTTATGTTACTAACTTCATGATTTTGATAACAATTTCTGCTTGCTTTATTGTTATTTCTTTCTTTCTTGCTGTAAAAGCACTTTACAGTTTATGGGTGTATGGTGCTCAAGGTGGAATGAAAGCTTTAAGAGGGATCATTTATTCATTGATAACTGCCACACCCTTGGTATTATTTTTCGGATTGTGGTTTACGTTACCAGCTATTTATGATGTTTCTACTGATACACAGAGACCGCCAGCCTTTTTTCGTACTATACGTCCCAATGATGCTTTACCACTCAAAAGTGTTTTGCTTGAACAAGCGGCATTACAGATATCAGAATGGCCTGAAATGTCGGGACGTCGTTATGATGGCTCGCCTGATCGTATTCGTGAATCAGTTCTCAATGTCTTAGCTGCTCACGATTGGCCTGTTGTGGCTCAACGGAGATTTAAAGATGAAGAAGACGAGTTCTATATTGAAGCAATAGCAAAAACTTTTTATCTTGGTTTTATTTCAGACATTGTGATTCGCTTAACTGATGAAGGAGATACAACCTTTGTTGATATGCGTTCTGCTTCACGCTATGTACCAAGGGATTTTGGCACGAATGCTGCTTTTATTATCGATTTTATGGATGCACTTGATACAGAAATAGCTTCACTCCCTCTTCCTCAGAATGATGAGTAAAAATCTAAAATATTCAACAGGCTATATTTAATAAGGCAGCTTACGTCCAAAGAGCTTTTACATAGGAAGAAATGGATAGATTAGCGATTCTGTGTCAAAATTTATAAGCATATTGAAAAGCAATTGCCAATCTCAAAGCAATTTAAATCTTTTTAACAAATAAAACTTGGCTGGGGTACCTGGATTCGAACCAGGGAATGCCGGTACCAAAAACCGGTGCCTTACCGCTTGGCTATACCCCAAAAAAAAGAACATATTCACACTCACATGCGCACCTTATAGCGATTCCTATGATTGTGTGCAACATCTGAAAATCAAAGCCCATACTTTTTTGGTATAAAATTTTAAAGTCTTGTTAGTGCCGCGTTGATACAAAATTCGTAATAAGAATGAGTATTTGGTTAAACTCTTAAAAATAAATCTTTTTATCTATCAGTTTTTTAAATTTTTTGTATTTTGTCATTTTATCTGCTTATTTCATTAACAATTGAGTGTTTTTCATTTTACTAATATATTCAATAAATCATCATTCCTCACAGCTTGTCGTAGTAATTTTTTAATATGTTTAAACCTAACATATTAAAATGCTACAAAAAGAATATAAGAGTTTTATGTATTTATATATTCTTTAACCATATTGTAAATTTTCAATTATTCAAAATATATAACAATTCATCTTTTTTCATCCATAGACTGAACTAATTCATGTATAACAAATATTATAGAATTATCGCGACGAATTTCATTTTTAAGCAATATGCTCAAATTATTAATCTTAATTTGGTTTATGAAATGTTGCTAAAATCTGTACAAAAAACAGTAATATCTGCAAAATCAGCCTCTAGCAACCCATTAAGGCACTGTAATTAAAATAACAATACACTCCGTGACAAATAAGCGAGGAAAACTTTTCCAAAATAGGAGGGAAATTTCAGTAGGATTTGAAGAAATATTTTAAGTGAGAGAACGAGCAAAGATGGATGACTGTTTAAGTCTACTATTCACTTTTTAGAAAGAAGATAAGCATATTTTCCATTAACTGAAGGATACAGAAATTTCTTCAAAAGTAAAATGGTATAAATCAATAATTTTATTGATTAAGCGGGAGCGCACCTTCCAAAACTCATTTATGAATGGATAATCATTAAAACTAATTGATACAAGCAGATATTCAGCATTTGCTTTTAGATGCCGTAAATGGCAAATTAAATTTGTGGAGTAAGCTTAACAATTAGAATCGAGGAGATTTTTACATGGCTTTTGAATTGGCTGAATTGCCTTATGATTATGATGCCCTTTTGCCTTATATGTCACGCGAAACACTTGAGTATCACCATGATAAGCATCATCTTGCCTATCTTATCAAGACAAACGATCTTGTAAAAGAATTAGGCTTAGAAAATGAAAGTCTGGAAGATATTATAAAAACAAGCTTTAGACAGAATGTTGGTTTATTTAATAATGCAGCTCAATGCTATAATCATAACCATTTTTGGCTTTGGATGAAAAAAGATGGTGGTGGTCAAAAATTACCTGGAAAATTAGCAAAGGCTATTGAATCTGACCTAGGCGGCTATGATAAATTTCGTTCAGATTTTATCAATGCAGCCATTACCCAATTTGGTTCTGGATGGGCATGGATTGCTGTAAAAAATGGTAAGCTTGAAATTATGAAAACGTCTAACGGCGAAAATCCTTTAGTTTATGATGCTCAACCTATTTTGGGTGTTGATGTGTGGGAGCATTCTTATTACATCGACTATCGCAATGCGCGCCCGAAATACCTTGAAGCCTTCGTGGATAATTTAGTTAATTGGGATTATGTTTTAAAACTTTATGAAGACTGCGGACTGTAAGTTATTTACATAATTTTTCATGTTATATTAAAGGCTCCCTAATTCAGTGAATTATGGAGCCTTTTTATAGAAAAGATAAAATTAACAGCAGTTTTTTCCAACTATTTTTAGAATATATGCATAGATATACGCGGTTTCTTCCAACTGCGAAAAACGCCCCGCTGCGCCCGCATGACCTGAATCCATATTAATGCGCAATAAAATCACATTATCGTCTGTTTTTAAGTCGCGCAATTTTGCTACCCATTTTGCAGGTTCCCAGTAAGTTACACGCGGATCTGTTAACCCAGCAACCACAAGGATAGAAGGATATTTTTGAGTCTTGACGTTATCGTAGGGTGAATAAGAAGCAATAAGATTATAATCTTCTTGTGATTCAAGAGGATTTCCCCATTCAGGCCATTCTGGAGGCGTTAATGGTAATGAAGCGTCTAACATAGTTGTTAAAACATCCACAAAAGGCACATTAGCTACGATTCCAATAAAGTCCTGTGGAGCTATATTTGCGATAGCACCCATCAACATTCCTCCTGCTGAACCACCATGGGCAATAAGTCGATCATGAGCAGTGAATTTATTGTTTACAAGGTAGCGACCACAAGCAATAAAGTCTGTAAATGTATTGTATTTAAAAAGATGTTTTCCTTTCTCATACCATTCAACACCCTTTTCTTTTCCTCCACGAATATGGGCGATTGCATAAATAAAACCTCTGTTAACCAAAGAAAGTACATTACTATTAAAATTAACAGGAATGGAGATTCCATAAGCGCCATAACCGTAAAGTAGGCAAGGAGCACTACCATCAAGAGCAGTTGTTTTATGATAAAAAAGTGAAATGGGAATTTTTTCACCATCATCTGCAGTTGCCATAATACGTTGTGTTACATATTCATCTTGATTATGCCCAGAGGGAATTTGTTGCGTTTTTAAAAGCATTCGTTTACGGCTTTTCATCTCATAGTCAAAAACTTGATTAGGTGTCGTCATAGATGAATAAGAAAAGCGAATAGTTTGGCTATTATACTCTGCAGCACCGTGTAAACCTAAAGAATAAGCTTCTTCTGTAAAAGCAATGGAATGAATCTGTTTGCTTGTACGCTCCATTACTTGTATACGAGGCAACCCCTCAAAGCGTTCGATCCAGATAAGAAAATCTTTATAAGCATCATGAGATATGATCAGACGCCCAAGCTGGTGCGGCACAAATTCAGACCAGTTTTCTGATTGTGGGGATGAATATGGTGTTACCATGATTTTAAAGTCTTTAGCATTATCTAAATTGGTAAGAATATAAAAGACATCACCGCCTTCTGTAAGTGAATATTCAATCCCTTTTTGTCGCTTCCGCACACATTGGGGAGCAGTAAGGGGCGCTTCAGAAGGAATAAGCCAAGTTTCTGACGTTTCATGATTATGAATATTAATATAAATAACATCATTAAGCTTAGAACCACTCACATGTAAAAAAAATCCTGGATTGTCTTCACGAAAAATAAGCTTATCTTGTGATTGATCGGTATTTAATTGGTGATAATAAAGTTCAGAAGGTCGGTGATTTTCATCCATCTTAGTATAGAAAAAACCTTCAGATTTAGCATCCCATACGATTTGTCCAGATGTATCGGTGATTATATCCATGCAATCAGACAATGTTTCTAAGTTACGAACCTTTGCTATGTAAAATTCTGACCCTTTGTCATCATAGGTCCATACAACATGCGTATGATCAGGAGATTCTTGAACCGAACCAAAATTGAAATATTCTTTACCTTCAGCCAAAGCATCACCATTAAGGTAAAAGTTTTTTTCTCCTCCATTCCTTGATGTACGAAAATAATGTGGTTGTTGACCTCCAGTAACATAAGAGAACCCGTAAGCAAAAGAGCCATGTTTTATAGGAACGGAACTATCATTTTCTTGAATGCGGCTTTTCATTTCGGCAAAAAGCAAATCTTGTAATGGTTTTGTATCAGCCATTTGGGAAGCTTGATAAGCATTTTCCTTTTCAAGGTGATGCCGAATATTTTCATGAAGACAGCTTGGATTTTTCAAAACATCTTGCCAATTAGATGCACGCAGCCAATGGTAGGGGTCATCACGACAAATACCATGATATGTTTTTTTATGAGTGATTTTAGGTGCTTTTGGAGGAAATACAGAAGAGTTAGTCATACACGATCCTGTGTTAGAAAATGTTGAAGACTTTATTTATATGTTAGAATCATACCATTTATATCATAGCGTAAATCTGTAGCTTCTGCTTATTTGCAAAACATAGCTAAGGTAAACTTTACGTTTACACTGTGAGTTTCTGTTTATCGCATACTACTCAATATTATTTTACGTTTAGTGTCACTCTAAATAAAATAAACAGGTCAGAAAAGTCTGACCTATTTGGCAATCGAATCAAATTTTCAAAAAGTAGAATCAACTGCTGAACACAATATTAGATGACGTTGTTACAACCTAAGAAAGCAAAGAACCTTTAATGTTCATGCCATATGTGATTGTGTATATTATTTAGTGTTAACGCTTCATTTCCTCTACAGTATAGATTTTGACTTTTTATCTTTTTCACCGTTCTTTGCAAAATTTAAAAAATCACTTAAATCACTTTTCATGTTTAAAAAAAAATCATTTTATAATATTATAAATTGTATTTTTCAGAGTAAATATTTAAGCTGTAACATGATAAATTTATAAAATTAAAGTCTTATTTTATATATTACAGTTGTGCGTTTAATAATTTTATTTATAAATTCGCTATAAGATAAACAACTTTATGATATATTCTGTCTTTATAAATGATATTCTATAAAATAAAACTATATTCCAAAAAGAAATATTCTAGTTTTGCTTATTATATATTATGACAAAAAAGAGGAATTTATTTGATTTTTTTGTGTTTAAGCAATTTTATAAAATAATTGAATTGACAAAAAAGATTTTTGTACAATATGAAACCTACGTGCATGGAATCCCTGTATCATTAAGTATGGATGCGAATAGTATATCGCTTTTAGATTAAAGGAAATAAGAATGGAACATCGTCCAGTCTTAGAGACTGAAAGCAATTTAGTTATTACATTGGTTGCTAATATTGTTGCTGCTTATGTGAGCAATAACTCAATTCGACCGACTGAAGTGCCGAGTTTAATTGCTGATGTTCATGCCGCTTTTCTCAAAGCTGGAAATATGGAATTAACAGAAACTGAAGTTGAAAAACAAAGACCTGCTGTTAATCCAAAACGTTCTATTTTCCCTGATTATCTCATCTGCCTTGAAGATGGAAAAAAGTTTAAGTCTTTAAAGCGTCATCTGATGACACATTATGGAATGTTACCTGAGGAATATCGTGAAAAGTGGCAATTAGACAGTTCTTATCCTATGGTTGCACCTAATTACGCAAAGGCGCGTTCAACTTTGGCAAAAGAAATGGGACTTGGGCGCAAAAGTCAGCGAAAAAAAATAAAATAATCGTATTTTTCCAGAAATTACATCTGGTATATGATAGTGTTTTTTGTGGAGATATATCTTTATGCGGGGTTTATGGGATTGTTGCTGCAAGAAATTGGCGTTCATAAATAGCTTTCGTTACGAATTTTCTCAATCATCGATTTAAGACCGTTCGATCGTTGCGGTGTGAGATTTTCGTTTAAACCAAGTGTTTTAAGGAGACCTTCAGCATCAGCATTACGAATTTCGGAAGCTTTTTTACCTGAATAAAAAGCGAGAAGAATATAAATAAGTCCACGCACAATATGAGCATCGGAATCACCTTGAAACGTTAATGTTGGATTTTTTGAATTATCGCGTGAAGATAAAAGCCACACTTGACTAACACAACCAGACACTTTGTGGGCATCGTTTCGAGCACTCTCTGGGAAAGGAGGTAGTTCATGGCCAAGTTCAATCACATAACGATAACGATCTTCCCAGTCACTCAGAAGAGAAAAGTTCTCTATGATATCATCGATCGTTTCTACCATAATCTCGGTCTTACCTTGTTTTGTATTATTGATCATGTTGGTGCGTTTCATTGACATATAAATAGTTTATTCCTCTTAGCACGCAGCTAATGACGAACGGTAAAAATTTTTATTTCAAGATATATAGTATGATTCTAATTTTGTGCAGGCTTTTGTGTATCCGCCTTGGGAGAAGCTTTTTCAGGTTGGATCATATTTTTACCACCTAAACGTCCCAGATATTCGTAAGCAATGTCTGCACCATAACGTGCGCGTTCACCAAGTGAAGTAAAAAAAGATTTTCCAACTTTACAAGTTTCTATGTTCCGTTCACAAAATGTTCCTAAATCATTTAAAGTTTCTTTAAAAGCAATAATGATATCACTTGTTGTTGCATCTTTCTCTTTTTGGGTAGAGAAATGATCGTTACTTGGCTTTTCTACAAAGAATGAAATGATAACAAAAACAAAAAACAAAAAAAATGATAACTTGATTAAAAAACGTATCATGAGCAGCTATTGTACCACAGTTGAAAATGAAACAAAAGTAACAAGTCTACGCCCTTCTTCTTGATAAAAAATTTACAAAATGAGCATTTTATAAAATCAAGCGTTTATTTATCAGATTCATGTCGTGGATTATGTTGTAAAATACATGATATAACTGAACATGAGCAGGATATATGATCTTTCTCATTCGCAATCTAACATCAAATTTGCACAATCAAAGAGAGACTTAAAAATATGTAAACTCGCATTCTCATCACATGCAATGAGGATAAATAATACTGAGAAAAAAGAAAAACAGATAATAAGTCTGTTAATAAGTGAAATTGAAGGGACCTATATAGCATCCTATTAAGAGCCGTTTGGTTGCGGCAAGGAAGTTTAATTATAAAGTTGAAAAGATTAAACAAGCTGTTTACTATCTTATGAATATTTTGAAAATAACTTTAATTGAAGTTTACGAAATTTATTAAATATTAGTAGAGTGGGGTTATATCTGCGCAAGATACGGTATAAAAACAATTACACTGATGCGTAACATTGTATACGGAAATGTAAATTCACATATCAAGATATTTGAGGAAAATATATGCTGTAATCAGCTCTTCAGCGTTATAAGATATTTCAAATATGTGCAAAAAAATGTGATTACATACGATTATGAGACTGAAAATTACATAACTGGATGCTCTTATGATGCATACTAAGAGCGCGTGTGAATATGAGATTGAAAAAAATAGAGGGGGCTATTTTTTGTTTTATAAACCTGTAACATTTATATGGCGATCTTATTTATTTCAACCGTTTGAAAGGATGAAGAAAGCAACAACGTAAACGCAACTTCTTCTGGCTAGAAGTGAAAATGATTTATGTTGGGTTCTGTGTAAGAAACAATTGCAATTAGAAACAAAAAATAATGACAAAAAAACGAAAAACGCGCAAAAAAAAAATCGTAAGGCAGCGTATACATCAGAGCTTTGTTATAATATTTTTTCTTATAATGTGTCGTTTACTTTTTTGGATAGCAAAACGATTTTATTTTTATACACAAAAAAACACTCTGTTGGTCGTTGGACTTCTTCTTTTTACTATTAGTTTTGGATTTGTCTCATTTAATGCTTTATTTTCGCAAATAACAATATATCAAGATGTACTTCCTCAAATGAAGTTCACATCTGTTCCTAATATAGGACAAGGTACTATTCTATTCGAAAAAGAAGCAAAATTTCAAGCAGATACTCATATTACTTCTATACCCATTCCAAAAAATCCACACCAAAACTCATCTTCAAACTCTTCGGCAGAAAGCACGCTAAAAATGCAAAAAAAGTTAGCAAAATTAGGGCTTTATGATGGCTCTTTAGATGGGATTGAGGGACCTAAAACACGTCGTGCAATAGCATTATGGAAACAGCAAACCGCTGACAAAATGCAAAATACTGTTATCGCCTCTCCTCAAATAGATGAAATTGCATTATTAATTAAACGTAGCGAAATAGAAATGGCAAGTAAGACAACAAAGACTACAGACCTGCCTAATCCCAAAGCAGCTGTGCTCAAATCTTCTATTACAGATATTGTGCAAGTGCAGAAAGCTTTACGTAATTTTGGAAACTACGAAGTCATTGTCACAGGTGTAGAAGATCAAAAAACCATAGATGCCTTAAAACAGTTTCAAAAAAATTTTAGCCTTCCTATAACAGGTAAAACTGATCATAAAACTTTAATGAAAATGCGTGAAGTTGGTTTATTGAATTGAAGGCAGTTCCTTATCTTATAAAACATAGACTGAAAACGTATGAACGCCTTGTTCCCCATATTTTACGTTTTTTTCCTAAATACATCAAAGATAAAATTCCATCTCTCTAAGACACAGAAATAAAACGCGTTTTAAAAAATTTTCTTTCTAATACAATCAATAAAAAACTGCATAAATAATTTATTCCTTGTACTGCAATCAGCACATAATAAAAATATCTTAAATTCCTTACATTTTTTTGGCAATTGCCGACTGTGCTGCAGCTAAACGTGCAATTGGCACCCGAAAAGGAGAACATG
This sequence comes from Bartonella propinqua, assembly GCF_047263965.1. Lineage (NCBI taxonomy): Bacteria > Pseudomonadati > Pseudomonadota > Alphaproteobacteria > Hyphomicrobiales > Bartonellaceae > Bartonella > Bartonella propinqua. Next base: position 128,347 of record NZ_JBLEBK010000003.1, read on the forward strand.
AAACGTAATCCAAATTATTTTCTTCACATAAAGCGATAGAAGCAGGATCGCCTCCATGTTCACCACAAATTCCTAATTTAATTTTCGCACGCTGTGAACGCCCACGCTGTGTAGCAATAGTAACAAGCTCCCCTACCCCATTACGATCAATTGTTATAAAGGGATCTTGTTCTAAAAGTCCTTTTTGAAAATAAGTTGCTAAAAAGGAGGCTGCATCATCACGTGAGATACCAAAAGTGGTTTGCGTCAGATCATTTGTTCCAAATGAAAAAAACTCCGCTGTTTCCGCAATTTCATCTGCTCGAAGAGCTGCTCTTGGAAGCTCAATCATCGTCCCTACCATGTACTGAATATTCCTTCCTTCCTCCTTCATCACTTCATCAGCTACCTGATCAATACGAGCTTTCACAAAATCTAGTTCAGATTTAAGTGCAACAAGCGGTACCATAATTTCAAGCATAACAGGAGATCCAGATTTTTGAGCAGCTTGTGCTGCTGCTTCAAAAATTGCTCGCGCTTGCATTTCTGCAATTTCGGGATAGGTAATTGCTAAACGGCATCCTCGTAACCCAAGCATCGGATTAAATTCATGCAATTGCTGAGCGCGTTCAGCAAGTGTTTCGGCAGAAACCCCCATAACCGTTGCAACATCAAGAATTTCTGCATCCGTTTTTGGTAAAAACTCATGCAACGGTGGATCCAATAAACGAATAGTAACAGGCAAACCACACATAATTTCAAACAATTCGGTAAAATCTGAGCGCTGCATTGGCAAAAGTTTATCTAGCGCTTTACGACGCCCACTTTCATCATGACTTAAAATCATTTCACGCATGGCGACAATACGCTCACCAGAAAAAAACATATGCTCCGTGCGACAAAGACCAATACCTTCAGCTCCAAAGGAACGCCCCATACGTGCATCAGATGGCGTCTCAGCATTGGCGCGCACTTTTATACGCCGCATTCCATCAGCCCACTCCATCAGCTTCGCAAAATCTCCACCAAGCTCAGGTTGCAACATAGCAACCTTCCCTTCAAAAATCTCCCCATTTCCACCATCAATTGTAATAACATCGCCTTTTTTAAAGCTTTTCCCTGAAACAAACATTGTATTTGTGTTATAATCAATTCGCACATTACCTGCACCAGATATACATGGCTTTCCCATACCACGTGCGACAACAGCAGCATGACTCGTCATACCGCCGCGTGTCGTTAAAATTCCTTCTGCAGCGTGCATACCATGAATATCTTCTGGGCTTGTCTCTATGCGCACCAAAATAACTTTGCGCCCTTCCATCGATGCAGTTTCTGCCTCTTCTGAAGTGAAAACAATTTCACCAGTTGCTGCTCCAGGAGAAGCAGGTAAACCACGTGCTACAACAAAGCGTGCTGCCTTAGGATCAAGCGTCGGATGCAAAAGTTGGTCAAGCGATTTTGGATCAATTCTCATTACCGCTTCTTCACGGGTTATCAATCCCTCCTCAACCATTTCAATTGCCATCCTTAAAGCTGCACGTGCCGTTCGCTTTCCCGAACGAGTCTGTAGCATCCACAGTTTACCTTTTTCGATTGTAAACTCGAGGTCTTGCATATCTCGATAATGCTGTTCAAGCTTTTGCGCGATCTGATACAACTTCAAAAAAGCCTCTGGCATGATTTTTTCTAAAGAAGGCTTATTTAAACCCGCAATAATACGCGCATTTTCCGTGATATTTTGAGGAGTTCGGATGCCTGCCACAACATCTTCACCTTGTGCATTGACTAAAAATTCACCATAAAGCTCTTTTTCTCCTGTTGATGGATTACGTGTAAAAGCAACACCCGTTGCCGAATCCTCACCCATGTTGCCAAACACCATCGCCTGTATATTAACTGCAGTTCCCCAACTTTCAGGAATATTATGTAAACGACGATAAGTGATTGCACGTGCCGTCATCCAACTTGAAAAAACTGCTCCAATCGCACCCCACAATTGTTGCTCAGGATCTTGTGGAAAAGGTTTTTCTAATTTTTCTTCAACATATGCCTTATAAGAAACGATAACATCTTTCCAATCAGCTGCTGTCATTTCTGTGTCGACATCATAACCATTGCGTACTTTTAACTCATCAAGAATCTCTTCAAAGTACGAATGATCCAACCCCAAAACAACATGAGAATACATTTGGATAAAACGACGATAACTATCATAAGCAAAGCGTTCATTATTGGTTTGTAAAGCAATTGCTTTCACAGTCTTATCATTCATACCAAGATTAAGCACTGTATCCATCATTCCTGGCATAGAAGCCCTAGCTCCTGAACGAACAGAGAGTAAAAGTGGCTTTTTTTCATTACCAAATTCACGTCCTGTTTGTTTACCAATATTTTTAAGCGCTTGCTTAACAGCTTCCTGTAATTCTTCTGGATATGACCTTTCATGTGCGTAATAAAAATTACAAACTTCTGTCGTAAGAGTAAATCCAGGAGGCACAGGCAAGCCAAGATTACTCATTTCTGCTAAATTAGCCCCTTTGCCGCCGAGAAGATTGCGCTCGCTCGCATTTCCTTCTGCATTACCATCGCCAAAACTATAAACCCATTTTGTCATCGTACAAGTTCCTCCCGTATCAGCATCACAACATCATTTGACCCATGCTAATCATCCAAAGCAATGATTCGATCAAAATTGGCTAAATCAAAGAAAATATTGCTTTATCAATGCGCAAAACCCAACTCTTCATAAAAAGAAAGGCAATGATTACAAGTATCAAAACCTATCTTCTAAAGAAAAGATTTCGTTTTAAAGAAAACTATCAATCACCGAAAAGAAGGTTTCTACTGACATTACACCTTCATACTTATTACCATTAATAAAGAAGGTAGGTGTTGCTGTCACACCAAGCTCTTTCCCATGCTCAAAAGATGCATTCACTTCCTCTAAAATGGACTGATTTTTCAAGCAAGAATTAAATTTTTCATCCGTTAGACCAGCCATTAAGCCAATTTTTTTCAACGGCGTCAGAGCGTCTTGTGCCCAAGCCCACTCATGTTGTTTTTGAAATAAAACTTCTATTAAAGGAAAATAGCGATCTTCTGGGACACATCGCGCCAACATAAAGCCTGCTGTAGCTCGAGGATCATAAGCAAAATCTCGGAAAATAAGTTTTACTTTTCCCGTTTTGATATACTTTTTACGAATTTGAGGAAGTATATCATTATAAAAATGCGCACAATGAGCACACGTCAATGAAGCATATTCAATAATTGTCACTGGTGCATTCGCTTCTCCCTCAACCTTATCTTTAACCTTGCCTGAATGAAGAAGTTTAACCATATCAACCGTTGAAACGGCTTTAGCTTCACCCACTGAAGCTGTGGTTGCATTGACTTGTACAGTTGTCATGAAGACAAAAATTATCGCGAAAGATAAAAAGGAACGATAGTCTATCATAAATAATACTTTTCTTTTGTTATTAAACAGCAAAAAATCTAATACTTTCTTATATATTAAAGGAACGTATAAAATACTCTGCTTTATTTATTATTTTTTTCTGCAAAAATGCAACAGCCAAATTCATAAAGTGATTGACGCAAGTTTTTATCTTCAACCCCCTCAAGCATTTTTTTTATGCGTTTTTTGTCTTTTTCATTCAGAGCAGGTCTTGCCACAAGATGATCCGTAAGAATAGATATGTGCTTTTGTTCAATCTTAATGCGGTCTATAGCAATATACCCAAAAAAACTATTAATTCTATGCAGTAATTCATCTGTTTCATGCATTAACTTTAACGCAACACACCCTTCACACGCTACAATAAGTGTCGCAGGTTGGAAAACTTCATTTTGATTTACGCGACGCTTCCAAATAATTTTTAGAGGCATTGTGTGTTCACCAATATCGTGACCTGCAATCTGTAACCAATGCTCTATAAGTGCTACATTAAGCCCTATTTTTTTACGTAAAATTGGATCAAGTATTTCAGATACCGTCTCAGAAAGAGAATAAAAATAGCACTTCTGGAATTGTTTGCTCATTTTTCTAGATCATTATCAAAAATATTTATCAAGTTATAACAATTTTTTCTTCCATTTAAGGACTATTTTCCCTAGAAAATTCATCTAATATCGCTAAAATACGCTACTTATCTACTAAAAATCCTACAATAAAGGAATAAAAACGCAGCAATATATTACAAATAAATATTTTTTCTTTTACATTTTATATCTCCCGATAGTTGAAAACAATCATGCATGAAATTTCTTCGCGCCTCCTTTCTTGGTACGATCAAAAACATCGGCATTTACCATGGCGAATTACCCCTGAGGAACAAATGCAAGGTGTCTGCCCTGATCCTTATCGCGTTTGGCTATCGGAGGTTATGCTTCAACAAACAACTGTTGAAGCCGTTAAGCCTTATTTTCAAAAATTTTTGAAACTTTGGCCTGATCTTTTTTCTTTAGCGAAAGCTTCACAAGATGATATTATGAAAGCGTGGGCTGGTCTTGGCTATTATTCGCGTGCACGCAACCTTAAAAATTGTGCACAGCAGCTTGTTGAAAATTACGGAGGACAATTTCCACAGTCCGTAAAAACATTACGTACTTTATCTGGTATTGGCGATTATACTGCCGCTGCCATTGCTGCAATTGCTTTTAACCATCCTGTAGCCGTTGTTGACAGTAATGTCGAACGTGTTGTAACTCGCCTATTTGCCATCACTTTGGTATTACCCAAAGCAAAAGCTAAAATTAAAGAACAAACACAAAAAATTACTTCCTTAAGTCGTCCTGGCGACTTTGCTCAAGCCATGATGGATCTGGGGTCGATAATTTGTACACCGCGCAAACCATCTTGCCTACTCTGCCCTCTTCAAAGTTTATGCAAAGCAGCAAAGATGCAAAAAGCAGAATTTTTTCCAGTCAAAGCTCCGAAAAAAGAACGCCCTTCAAAAACTGCTGCTGCCTTTGTTGTACTTAATGAAAATAAACAAATTTATTTGGAAAAACGACAAGGTAAAAAATTACTTGGTGGAATGACTCAAATTCCTAACAATATCGGCATAAACGATGAAAATGGACTCCAAAATGCACCCTTTACTGCCAATTGGCAATTTAAGGGACAAATTACGCATGTTTTTACTCACTTTTCTCTAAAACTTAATGTTTACTACATCAATGGTGTTGGCGAAATAAATTGTGAAAATGGCTGGTGGTGTGATATCCATCATCTTGCCAAAGAGGCGCTCCCCACCGTTATGAAAAAAGCTATTTCTGCAGCAATTCCCAATACTTTTAGATTAAAATAACTTCTCCACTATAACATGAAATATTCAGTGCAATGCGCATTGATTTACTTTTATACAATACCAGCTTTTAACATCTGTGAACGTATTACCATTCTTAAATCATCAATTGATTTCAGCTGTCCATTCTCTTCATAATACCAAAATGTCCAACCGTTACAGCTTTGTGAACTTTGAGCCTTTCTACCCATTGCGTGAATAGAGCCTGCTTCACCACCATGCATGATAGTACCATCAGCTCTCACAATAGCAGATACTTGCTTTTTGCGATCATAAAGAACTTCTCCAGAATGAAGTAACCCCGCTTCAAGTAAACTGTTGAATGCTACACGCGGCTCTGCTTTTTTCCTATCAAAAATTGCTAACTCTGATTCATTTAAAGGTTTAATCGCAGCAATTCTCTCACATGCAGCATCAATGTAGCGTTGCTCGCGTTCAATACCCACAAAATCACGCCCCAAAAGCTTGGCAACAGCACCTGTTGTCCCTGAACCAAAAAATGGATCAAGGATAACATCACCTAGCTTACTAGAAGCCATAATAATGCGTGCTAATAATGCTTGTGGCTTTTGTGTTGGGTGTAATTTGCGTCCTTTTTCATCTTTTAAACGTTCAGCACCAGTACAGAGAGGGAAAAGCCAATCTGAACGCATTTGTACATCTTCATTTGCAGCTTTTAAAGCATCATAATTAAATGTGTATTTTTTATCCTTTTGATCTCGAACAGCCCAAATGAGTGTCTCATGAGCATTTTGAAAACGGCGTCCTCTAAAATTAGGCATGGGATTATTTTTACGCCAAATGATATCATTCAGCATCCAAAAACCTAAATCTTGTAATATCGTACCGACCCGAAAAATATTATGGTAAGATCCAATAACCCAAAGTGTTCCATTGGGTTTCAATACACGACGACAAGCAAGCAACCATGCACGTGTAAAAGCATCATAAGCCGCAAAACTTTCAAACTGATCCCACGCATCATCAACTGCATCAACAAGTGAATGATCTGGACGATATAAAGCACCATCCAACTGCAGATTATAAGGGGGATCTGCAAAAATCATATCAACTGAATGCTTGGGCAGTTTTTCTAATACTGCAACACAATCTCCCTTGAAGATCTGATTGCGCCATGGCATCTGAGAAAAAGTACGAACAAAACCTTTTTGAAGCTGATTAACTGTCATAAAATATCCAACACAACGAAACCAAATCGCCCTATAATCAGAATGATTTACAGGCTCGCACTACCAGTCTATATTTACAAATATAGGGTAAACGTATCGTTAAGGTTATTCAAAATTGATACTTATTTTTGCTCTTTTAAGAAGAATAAAATAGTTTTGCATTGATAGACCCTTATTTTTCTTTCCTTCAACGCACTGATCACATATCCTTTGCTTCTTAAACAAACAAGAATCACTTTCGAAGCATCTTTTTATGAAACAAAGTCTTCTTAATATTCTTTTCATGCTAATTTTCTAGCTATAAGCAATATATAAAGGAATATCCCATGCCTCAGATAGATCTTATTATTTTTGATTGTGATGGAGTTTTGGTAGACTCTGAATATCTCGCAGCAAAAATTGGATCTCAATTGCTGAAACACACAGGATATGAAATATCACCTGAAGAATTAAGTGAACATTATGCAGGGTTAACCTTTCCTGATACTCTTAAAAAAGTTGAACAGAAAATAGGGAAACCAATTTCTGCTCATCTCATAGATCAAATGTCAAATCTTTTTCGAGCACAAATAAAAACTGAATTACGTGCTATCGATGGTATAAGAGAAGCAATAGAAATTATTCAATCTCGCTATCCTTATTGTATTTGCTCTAATGCAGCAAGCATAGATATAAAAGAGATGCTCACCACTGTTAATCTCTATGATTTTTTTGATGGTAAAGATAAAGTATTTTCTGCTCCTGAAGTTGGAACGAAAAAAACAAAACCTGCTCCTGATATTTTTCTTTTTGCCGCACAAAAATTACACGCGAAGCCAACAAACACTATCGTTATAGAAGATTCTATTCATGGTGTACATGCAGCAGTAGCAGCAGGTATGCGTGTTATCGGCTTTACTGGAGGATCACACAGTTATCTTAGTCACTCTAACACCCTTGCAGATGCTGGCGCCGAAACAACTATTGCCAAACACGCTCATTTATCAGAGGTCCTAGAAGCAATGGCAGCATGGCAAGATTTATCATAAAAAGACCCTTTGGGCATATATCAGCTCATACAACCCTTAATAATAACCCTCTTTAATCTAATATGCTTATTGGATTGAAGCGTAGCTATATTAATCACGTGCAATAAAATAGCTAATATACAGTTTCTTTCATAAACAATAAATCTTGTAATATTATCCAATTTTGATTGAATAAAAAAATATGATTATCACCAAATTAATTTACATTATTCTCTTCAATAATAATATAGACGAAATGTGGCAACCAAACTAACTTCCAGTTGCAATCTGACAGCATATAGCTAAAGCAATTTTGTATAGTCAGGTTTTCACTAAGTAAATATATGTATATGTATAATGTTATGAAGCAGTCTGCAATCTATATCTTCTTGCTCGAATTATAATATCTCACAAAGTATCTGTTTAAATTACTACCATACAAAACAACAACGAAACCACAACATAAATACAGCAACTGAGACTCTAATAATGAAAAAGCTTCGTGAAATAAAATCTTATGACGTTAAGCTTAAAACAACCTGACAAGGTAAAGTTAAGTTATCAAATAGCTTAACACTGAACAAACAACAAAATACATCATTTGAATCTAAATTACGTTGCCCTTGGTTCTCCAGTGATTTTTATAATTGAAGAAAGAGAATGAGCAGACATCACTTCCATTTATTGGATAATTTAAGTATCGTTGAAAACATAAAATAAACAACTTCACCAATTTGTGGAAAATAAACGAAGGAAAAAATTCATGAAATATATCAGCACGAGAGGTGAAGCTCCTGCTTTAGGCTTTACTGAAACAGTCATAACTGGATTAGCCAGTGATGGTGGTCTTTATCTTCCAGAAAAATTTCCTCAATTATCATTCGATGCACTACGAGCGCTCCGTGGACAATCCTATACGACAATCGCTAAAATTATTCTTTGGCCCTTTGTGAATAATGAGATCGAATATACATCTTTTGAAAATATAATTACTGAATCTTATGCCACCTTCCGCCATCCAGCAACCTGTCCATTGCTTCAAACTGGCTCCGATGAATTTATTCTTGAACTTTTTCATGGTCCTACTTTGGCGTTTAAAGATGTCGCGATGCAGTTTCTTTCTAGACTAATGGATTACATTCTCACTAAAAAAAATAAACGCGCAACAATTATTGGTGCGACATCAGGTGATACAGGTGGTGCTGCAATACAAGCCTTCGCTGGAAGAGAAAATTCAGACGTTTTTATTTTATTTCCTAAAGGACGCGTATCATCCGTTCAACAGCGGCAAATGACTACCAATCATAGCACTAATATTCACGCCATAGCTATTGAAGGAAACTTTGATGATTGCCAAGCACTTGTTAAGGCAATGTTTAATGATGATAATTTTCGTCAAGAAAAAGCGCTCGCAGGGGTTAACTCTATAAATTGGGCGCGAATCATGGCACAAATTGTCTATTATTTCTCATCTGCACTTTCCTTAGGCGCTCCTGATAGGGCTGTATCATTTACTGTTCCTACTGGAAATTTTGGTGATATTTTTGCAGGTTATGTTGCTGCCCGTATGGGGTTACCCATTGCACAACTGGTCATTGCAACAAATGATAATGACATCCTTGAACGTACATTGACCAGCGGCACCTATGAAATACGACCAATAACCCAAACCACATCACCTTCTATGGATATACAAATTTCTTCTAATTTTGAACGCTTACTATTTGAAAGTAATGGTCGAGATCCCATTTGGATTTGCAATGCAATGGAAAACTTGAAACAATCAGGACGTTTTAATCTTAATGAAAAGCAACTTAAAAATATTCGTTCTCTATTTTCTGCTGGAAAAAGTAGCATTGCTGAAACAGCGCAAACGATTAACAGTATTTATAAAGAAAGCGGCTACCTCGCTGATCCACATACAGCTGTTGCGCTTAAAGTGGCTCGCGAGAATAAGCAACCACATATTCCAATGATTGTCCTTGCAACCGCTCATCCTAGTAAATTTCCTGATGCAATAAAAAGCGCCTGTGGTATTTATGCTCCATTACCAGTTTGTCTAAACGACTTAATAGAACGTGAAGAACGCTTTATCTGTCTTGCTAATGATAAAAAAATAGTAAAAGATTATATTTCTTTAAAATCGCGTGCATCTTATTAAAATAAGTTGCACGCATTCAAATCAAAAATATTCCAATGCTCTTAAGGTATATGGTTTGTTTAACGGAGTCGTAAACACATGGGTGTAGATATTAGTCGCCTTAGTAATGGATTGACTATTGCCACATATACAATGCAACAAATTGATAGTGTTGCGCTTGGAGTATGGATTAAAGTTGGCGCACGCAACGAAACTTTTACACAACATGGTATCGCCCATCTTCTTGAACATATGGCTTTTAAAGGAACGGAAAATCGGACAGCTTTTCAAATTGCTGCCGAGATCGAAGATGTTGGTGGTGAAATCAATGCTACTACTAATACTGAAACAACTGCCTATTTTGCACGCGTACTTAAAAATGATATCCCGCTTGCTATTGATATTCTAGCCGATATTTTGATGTGTTCAAAATTTGATGAAGATGAATTAGAACGAGAAAAACAAGTGATTTTTCAGGAAATTGGTGCCGCTCGCGATGTTCCAGATGATATTGTTTTTGATCACTTTACTGAAACAGCCTTTCGTCATCAATCCCTTGGCCGCTCTATTTTAGGAACACCCAAAACAGTTCAATCATTTACATCTGCCGATCTCCATAACTTCATGAATAAACAATATAGCGCAGATCGTATGATTGTGGTAGCTGCAGGAGCTGTGCAGCACGAAAATTTTCTACAAGAAGTCGAAAGCCGTTTTAGCACTTTTCGCTCTCATTCAACAGCCCCTCTTGCCAATCTTGCCAATTATGTCGGTGGCGACTTTCGTGAATATCGCGATTTAATGGACACGCAAGTTGTTCTCGGTTTTGAAGGACGCCCCTATCATGCGCGTGATTTTTATGCTGCCCAAATTCTTTCAATTATTCTTGGGGGAGGCATGTCGTCACGTCTCTTCCAAGAAGTGAGAGAAAAACGTGGGCTATGCTATTCTATTTATGCTTTTCATTGGGGTTTTTCAGATACTGGACTCTTTGGCATTCATGCTGCCACTGGACAAGAGGGGCTAAAAGAACTACTTCCTGTGATTCTTAATGAGCTCTCTAAGGCAAGTAAAAATATTTATACAAATGAGCTTCAAAGAGCACAAGCGCAATATCGCGCTAACCTTACAATGTTACAGGAAAATCCATCCAGTCAAGCGCATTTTATTGCTCGCCAAATGCTTCTTTACGGTCGACCAATTCCAATATCTGAAACGATTGAACGCCTAGAACTCATTACGCTAGAAAGACTAACCGATTTAGCGAATCGCCTTTTTATCAATTCTACTCCAACATTAGCAGCTGTTGGCTCTGTTGGCTCTCTCATGAATTTTGATGATTTAACATCGATTCTTTCATACAGCATAAAATAAGCTCCTGAATACAATTTTTTCAAACGCCTGTACATATTGAGGGTATAAAAGAGTGCTTTTGAAAACAGCCACATAATAAACATGCCCACTTTTTATAATAAAGCTCACTACAAAAGTTTCTCTCACTGAATAAGTTTTGGAAATATTTATCAAAGAGGTGTACAAAACTATCTAAATTGCGCTTCATGTGATAAATAACCTGATAAGCAAAGATATATCTGCGAAGTTTGAAAACTAATGGTTTAATTTTGCCTTCCCAAAATATAACATTCCATCAGTTTCGAGTTACATTGCGATAAATAGAGGTCTATCTTTGTATGAAATCGTATAATCTTTTCAAAAGAAAATGATAGCCGCTTGTTATGTAGAATAAATTATAAAAAGTAGATGTATTTTCTCGAAAATCTAAATTTAAATATCCTAAAATACTGAGAGTGAGGCATTGTGAAGAGTTTGCGTAAAATAATTGACATCATTTTTGCTGTAAGCGTCAGTTCTTTAATCCACCTTACGTCAGCACAAGCAATTGAGCCAGTTAAAATTTCTTCTCAGGATGCTGCTCTTGACCTTTCAAGAGCAATCGAAATTCACCATACAAATAACTCTATCTTTCAAACAAGCACAGCACCTGGACCAGATGGTATTGTGTGGCGCATTGAAGTCCAAGCCAAAAGTAAAAAATTTTCTGGAAACTGGGCAGTATTTTCTCTTGCAAATCCAACAGACGAACAAGTTGATCGCCTCATTGTTGCCCCCCATTATCGCATGGCTCATTCAGGCTTTCTTTGGCCAGACCTCGGATCATCACGGATTCAATCCATCACTCCGAGTGAAGGTTTTTCTCTCGATCGTCAAACCAGTGCAAACTCAGATATCTTTCGTATTACACTCAACCCTGGCTCTGTCATTACATTTATTGCCGAACTTAACTCGGAGAATTTACCGCAAATCTATTTATGGCAACCTGAAGCCTATAAGGATGCAATCAATTCTTATACGCTTTATCACGGAATTCTTCTTGGTATATCAGGTCTTTTAGCACTTTTACTAACTGTTCTCTTCGTCGTTCGTGGAACAGGCCTTTTTCCTGCAACCGCTGCTGTCGCATGGGCGGTTCTTTTTTATATTGGTATCGACTTTAACTTTTTAAATAAATTCTTTGCAGTAACATTAACAACGCAACCGATCTGGCGTGCTGGTACAGAAGTAGCGCTTGCTGCTACATTTTTCATTTTCCTTTTTACCTACCTGTGCCTTAACCGCTGGCACTATCATTTTAGTTATGGTGCAATCGCGTGGGTCATAGCTCTTTGTGGTCTTGGCGCGTTTGCTATTTATGATCCAACCAGAGCAGCTGGAATTGCCCGTCTATCATTTGGCTTTACCGCCGTGATTGGTATACTTTTAATCAGCTATTTCTCCATCCGAAGCTATGACCGTGCAATTATGCTTATCCCAACATGGTTATTAATTAGCTTTTGGTGTTTTGGAGCTTATGCCTGCATAGCAGGATATTTAAACAATGATATTATTCAGCCAGCCTTAGCAGGAGGGCTAGTGCTCATCGTTCTTCTTATTAGCTTTACCGTCATGCAACAAACTTTTTCTAACGATGCGTTTCATGAAGGAATATTTTCTGATCTTGAACGACAAGTGCTTGCAGCTAGGGGAGCTGGAAATATTATTTGGGACTGGAATGTCGAACGTGACAGAATTGTTGTTCACCCAGATATGGCAACCCTCTTTGGAACTGAGGCTCATAAACTTAATGGCACTATGTGCAATTGGATCTCAGCCTTGCATTACGATGACCGTGAGCGTTTTCAAGCTGTATTGGACATTATTCTAAAAAATAAAAAGGGACGCATTGATCAAATTTTTCGACTTTCTTCTGGAGGTGGGTATTATCATTGGTTTTCTCTTCGTGCACGCCCAGCTATGCAAAAAGATGGAAAAATTACACGTGTTATTGGAACTATTGTCAACATTACCAACCACAAAAAAGCCGAAGAACGCTTATTACATGATGCAATTCACGATAGCTTAACTGGTCTTCCTAACCAACAAGTTTTCTTCGACAGATTACAAAATTATACCTCATTAGCTAAAGCAAATATCAAAATTAGACCAACGGTCTTTATGATTGATTTCGACAATTTCCGTCAAATTAATCATAAGCTAGGTATAGCTGTTGGTGACACTGTACTGCTTATCATTGCACGCCGATTAAATCGTCTCATTAATTTTCAAGACACCTTGTCACGCCTTTCTGCAGACCGTTTTGCAATCATCTTACTCAGTGAAACTGAGCCGCAAAAAATTGCAGCATTTGCAGACCATCTACACAAAACAATCTCAGCACCCATTTCGCTTTCAGAAAAAAAAATAGTTCTTTCAACATCAATCGGACTGGTTACATGGAGTGAAAGCAGATCAACTGCTAAAGATATTTTTAATGATAGTGAATTAGCAATGATCCGCGCGAAACAAATGGGGGGGAATCATATTGAACCTTTTCGCCCTAATTTTCGCACTCTTGGTCTCGAGCATAACAATATGGGACACGACATTCGTTATGCCATAAAACGAGATGAAATGAAAATTCTTTACCATCCTATTCTTAATCTATCAGATGGACAAGTTATTGGTTTTGAAACAATTGTAGAATGGCATCATCCAAATTATGGCAATTTAAATATCTATGATTTTATAAAAATCGCAGAAAATGAGAAGATCGTTACGGATTTAGCACAATTCATCATTGATAATGCCATTATTGATCTTACAAATGTACAAGAAAAATTTTCCCAACAATCTTTCTTCATTTCAATTAATTTACCAAGCTCAGAAATGGTTCATCCTCATTTCATAAGTCAATTGCGCTCTGCTTTGCTTCGTTACCCACTTAACAAAGGAAGCTTGATGATAGAAATATCCGAATTTGTTTTGAGAAAAAATCCTGAACAATCTGCGCATTTTCTTGAACAAGTTAAAGCACTAGGAATGAATCTTGCATTAGATAATTTTGGAACAGGTTATTCATCACTTGCCTATCTCGTTCGTTATCCATTTGATATGGTTAAACTGGATCGTTCACTTATCTCTATAGATTCGCCTAAGAAGAAACTTGTTCTCAAGTCTATTATCAATATGGCTACGGATCTTAATTTACAAATTATCGCAGAAGGCGTTGAAAATGAAAAAGAAGCTATCTTCCTACGCCAAGAAGGCTGTAAATATGTCCAAAGCACACTTGTCACTAAGCCAATTGCTATCGAAGAATTAATCGCTCTTGTGCAAAATCACTTCCCTTATAAAATCAAGACATAGCAGATAGAATACGAAAGTCGGGAACAAGCGAAACTTTCTATGCATGACCCATTTCAGCAACAAGATAAGCTGGATTGATCCCCATGCGAAGCAAGCTTTCATCATATTTACGATTCAAATCACTTTCGAAAAGAAAGCTAGGTGATGTGGAGCTAATCAGCCAGCTATTCGCAGAAATTTCTGCTTCAAGCTGTCCTGCTTTCCATTCTGCATAACCTAGTGCTATAAGTGCATGTTGAGGACCTTGTTCACAACTGATTGCTTTTAATATATCAATAGTTGCGGTAAAACAGACCCTATCTGCAACAGAAACAGTTTCTTCACAAACATAATCATCCGAATGGAGCACAAAACCGCGCGAAGGATCAACAGGTCCACCGTAGCGTACAGGAAACTTTTTTATTGGTTCAGAAAGATATTTTTTTTGAATATCATTTATCACACCAAGATGAAGCAAAAGCTCTGGAAAACTAATATGGTGCAATTGATTGAGAATAATCCCCGTAGCACCAGCATCAGAATGCTCACAAATATAAATAACAGAACGAGTAAAGCATTTGTTATTCATTCTAGGCATTGCTATAAGTAACTGTCCACCCAAAAAGCCATCACGCTGCTTCATCAATCTATTATTCTCCATAACTTACATGTTAAACTTGATTCAAGTAGTACAAGAAGAAAGTAAAACTCAAATGAAAAAAATTCAAATCTTTAAAAATTTGCAAAATATCCCAATTTTTTTTTATAAAAAACTTTTCATCACTTTAGGTTTAATATTTGTATTTCTAGAATTATTTAATTTTTCTGTCAGTGCTCAAACAGAACAAAAATCATATCTTTTTGCAACATCTTGGCATGAGTCAGATGGTGGTCGTGTCAGATTAGCGATCATCCAACCACCTCTCTCTGGAATAAGAAACGGCATTATTGAAATTATGCTTAAACCAGGATGGAAAACTTACTGGCGGAATCCAGGTAATTCAGGCATGGCACCATTTTTTAACTTCCACCAACAGGTTTCTTACGAAATCTTTTATCCCACGCCACAACTTTATGAAACAGAAAATGACTGGTCATTCGGCTATGCAGATAAAGTTGTATTGCCCTTCAATATTTCTAACTCAAGTAAAAATTTAAGTGGCTCTTTCACTCTTGGATTATGTAGTAAAATCTGTATTCCATTTACTATTAATTTTGATTTTTCTCCATCTGCTGAAAAAAACGAACGTCTTCCTGCATCTTTATTAAAGAACGCTCAAGCCTCTCTGCCCTCCACAACGCATCATGAGCTAAAGATAAGTGCTGAAAAAAATAAAAATATCCTTTTCATAAAAATACAAAATAACAATAAAAATACACCATCATCCCTCTTTTTAGATGGAGGAGACATGCAAATTGGACCAGCAAAAAAAGTAAGTGATAATGTAGAGTATACTCTCTTTAGCGCTCCCATCTATTTCACACCAGATGAAACAAGCCAAACAATTTTTTATACAGTTTCCTTTAAGGATCACTCTTTCAGTGGAACATTTATACTTCACACACAATCAGATCACACTGCAACTCCGTGATAAAAGAGAAAGATTCCAGCAAAGATTATGCTGAAAAAGATTCATTTTCACGATATTCAGTAATGGCTTGACGTGCAAGTGCGTCTGCACGTTCATTATCTAGATGACCAGCATGTCCTTTTATCCAGTGCCATCTGATAGTGTGACGGGAACAGGCATCTTCAAGAGCCTTCCATAACTCCATATTTTTAACAGGCTTTTTTGATGCAGTGCGCCAATTATTCTTCTTCCAGCCTTCAAGCCACATAGATATACCGTTGCGCACGTAAATTGAGTCCGTATAAAGATCGACTGAACAAGATTCTTTAAGCGCCTTTAATGCACAAATCGCTGCCATTAACTCCATTTGATTATTGGTCGTGTGTGCCTCTCCACCATAAAGCTCACGTTCATGACCATTCCAGCGTAAAATTGCTCCCCACCCTCCAACTCCAGGATTCCCAGAGCACGCACCATCTGTATAAATCTCAACGACTTTTTGTTGATTTAACATAAAATTCAAAAACCTAATTCACTCAGTAAGCCTACATTACTGAAAAAGCAAAGCTTGTGCCAATATTCCCATGGATCTTTCTTAATTACAAAACTATCAGGCGGCGTATTAAACCAATCATAAAGGCGTGTGAGTAAAAAACGCAAAGCTGCACCACGCGCTAACACAATAATTGCATCCAATTCTAAAGGCACCAACGGCCTTATTTTTTGATAATTTTCCAATAGTTTACGTGCTTTGATAAGATTATAAGAATGATCATGCTCAAAACACCAAGCATTCAAACAAATAGCTAAATCGTAAGCTAAAAAATCATTACAAGCAAAATAAAAATCTATAATACCAGAAAGACGATGGTTTAAAAAAAATACATTATCATTAAATAAATCGGCATGAATAACACCTGTTGGCAAATTCGATGGCCAGTTTTTTTCTAAAAAAGCTAACTCGGTGTTAATTTTTTTTTCAAATTCTTGAAGTAAGATATCTTTTACCGTTTGGCAACTTTTCCACAATGGCTTCAAATCTGTAAGAGAAAAAGTATTTCTACGACTAAGCGAAAAATCCTGTCCTGCTAAATGCAGATGCGCTAAACCACTCCCTACTTCACAACAATGATATGCGTTGGGCTGACGAATCCACATTCCTTCCAGAAAAGTAATAATAGCAGCAGGACGTCCTGCTAATTCACCGACCGTTGATCCATCATTTTGAATCACTGGTTGAGGACAAGGAATTCCACGCTGCCCTAAGTGATTCATAAGATTACAAAAAAAAGGCAAATCATCTTTTGAAATACGTTTTTCATAAAGTGTTAAAATGAACTTCCCTTCTGTTGTATACAGCAAAAAATTAGAATTTTCGATACCCTCTGCGATACCTTGATAGGACAGAAGTGAACCTATCGCGTAACGCGTCAAAAATGCCTTTAAATCATTTGAATAAATATCTGTATAAACTGCCATTATTTTACTTTCATTATAGGCATTGATGTATCTTGATTTTCATTTTTTATCGTCTTAGCTCGACCATTAACAAAAGCCATATCTTGAGGAGTTAAAATAACGTCACGTAATTCGCGATTAACCAAAAATGTCTCCATTTCCACCACTGTCTCAGCCAACTCTATTATGACATCATAACGCTCTCGAAAAGCTGAGATAATTTCGTCAACAATAATTTCAGGAGCAGAAGCTCCTGCTGAGAGGCTTACGATGGAGAGAAAACCTAAACGATCAAAATCAATTTCATCAGCTCGTTGAACTAAGATAGCCTTCTGTGCACCAAACCTCTCAGCAACCTCTACCAAGCGTCGTGAATTAGAGGAGTTTGGTGCGCCAACAATCAAAAATAAATCACTCCCCAGCGCTGCCGCTTTAACAGCATTTTGGCGATTCGTGGTAGCATAGCAAATTGATTCTGCAGCTGGTGCTTGCAATGCAGGAAAGCGTTTTTGTAAAACATCAAGAATCCCTGCCGTATCTTCAACAGAAAGTGTTGTTTGCGTCACAAATCCTAAGTTATCTGGATCATTTGGCTGATAATGCAAGGCATCTTCTACCGTTTCAATCAATGTAACAGCTCCTTTTTCAAGCTGCCCCATTGTTCCTATCACTTCAGGATGACCAGAATGACCAATCAATATAACATGACGTCCATGACGGTGATGTCGTATTGCTTGTTTATGCACTTTAGATACCAATGGGCATGTTGCATCAAGATAAAATAAATTATAGTGTTGCGCTTCTTTTGGCACAGATTTTGGTACACCATGGGCAGAAAATACAACAGGCTGACTGCGGTGCTCTTCTGGAATCTCACCCAGTTCTTCCACAAAAATAGCGCCTCGTTGCCGCAACCCCTCAACCACATAGCGATTATGCACAATTTCATGACGAACATATACTGGAGCACCATATTTTTTTAATGCAAGAAGAACAATCTGAATAGCGCGATCAACCCCTGCACAAAATCCACGTGGACCACAAAGACGCATCGTTAGAGGGGGAAGTACAGACATAAACTATCCTTAATATCTATAACTTTGACCACATATTTAAACGGGTTCGTTATGCACTACACAAATAGTGCTAAAGAGAAAAACTGGAAATAACCTTCTGCTGTAATAGCATTGCCTCTGTGATGCGTTTTTATGGCATTTTACTCGGGCAAAGCTATACTCTGAGTTTACTTTTTATCTCATTCTACTAGAGAACGGATAAAATACCAAACAAGAGATTCAATCAAAAGAGTTGCGAATATAGCGCCTAAATAAAATAACGAAAAGAAAAACATTCTTTTTGCCATAGAAATAGTCGCGTCCTGTGTATCAGCTTTCCATAAATGATAAGCAAAATAAACAAAAATAATGCTCAAAATTGTTGAAAAAATACCATAGAAAATTCCTGCCAATCCAGTAACGCAAGGACCTATAGCACATATTGCCGTAAGAATAGCATAAAATAAGATATGTTTTTTTGTTGAACGCTCACCTCGTACATTAGGCATCATAGGAATGCCTGCTGCACTATAATCAAGAGATGAAAATAAAGAAAGAGACCAAAAGTGTGGTGGAGTCCACATAAAAATAATTAAAAATAATAAAAAGCTATCAATACTCACTGTACCCGTTGCCGCAGCCCATCCAACCATAGGTGGAAAAGCTCCAGCTGCACCACCAATAACAATATTCTGCGGCGTTATACGTTTTAGCCAAATTGTATAAACAACGATATAAAAGAAAATTGTGAATGCAAGAAAAAGCGCTGAAAACCAATTAATGCAGCACCCCATAATCAACACCGAAAGCACAGAAAGCCCCATGCCAAACATAAATGCCTTCTTGGAGCTAATTTTACCAGCAGGAATGGGACGATTTTTGGTACGTTCCATTACCGCATCAATATCAGCATCATACCACATATTAAGTGCTCCTGCACCACCACCGCCTACAGCAATACACACAATTGCTAAAAAACCATACAATGGATTCATAGAAATAGGCGCAACAACCAATCCAACCAAAGCTGTAAATACAACAAGTGACATAACCCGTGGTTTCAATAATGTGATATAATCATAAACATCAGATTCTGGTGGAATCGATTTACCACTTGCAGTCGATAATTTTTCTGAAATAGACATTTCGCTCAAAGACCTTTTCATCTCTATCATCTACAAGCAAACATCATCTGGCACATAAGAGCAACCCATTAATATCATCAATGCTTTTGAGAACACATAAAATATCTCTCTTAAACATATCCACTAAAAACAGATAGAAATATTTGCAATAAAAATACATTATTTCAATACACGTTATTTTTTACATGAAGAGTGTATCATAGAAAGAAAACACATCCCATAAAGTATCATAAAGCAGTGCTAAATTTTTATCTCCTACAAAATACTGCTATTCATTGTTTATTTTATTTTGTGCATATGAATTAATATGTTTGGGTATATATTAGTTTTGTGTTACAGTTTTGGTTTAAAAATTCATTTTTATGCACGTTTATGCACGTTTATGCACGTTTATGCACGATCGCGTAGTTGCTAATTCGGGTAAGAATTTCTGTGGTACTTTATAAAATACTAAAAAAAAATTTCTTCGTTGGTGTTATTATTTGCACTCTTTGTAGTGTTTTCACTGGTCATGCTGTGTCACAGACATCCAATGTGCGAAATATTCCTGCCCCACAAACCTATGGTGCGTGGACAAAAATTTGTTCTCTACCACCAGGTACACCTAATATACAGTGTGAAGTGGTGCAGAATGTACATACGCAAAATCGCCATGATATTACCTTTCGCGTTACATTTTATAAACTTCCTAAAAATCAAGGAACTTTGATGCGTGTTTTCGTTCCGATTCGCGTTGAACTGCGCTTTGGTGTTGGTATTAAAATTGACGATCAAGATATGAAGAAAATGGAATATCGTCGTTGTCTCGGCAATAATTGCGTTGCCGAAGCTCTTCTTAAAGAAGATATGTTACAACTCTTTCTAAAAGGTAAAACAGCAACCTATTTTGTTTTCACAACTCCAGAACAAGGTGTTGGAGGGATTGTTGATCTTCATGGTCTTAGTGATGCCTATGCCACCTTACCAACATAATAAAATTTACACACACAGCTTAGTTTATAACTTCCCTAACAACACAAATAGAAATTTTAAAAAAAATCAATGAAAATAGGATAATCACTATGAAATCGCTGATTGATCATTTTGATATTGCTTCATCTAAAGTACAATCACTTGTACAAGAATCGCTTTATCATGCTGATGATGG
Organism: Bartonella propinqua; assembly: GCF_047263965.1. Lineage (NCBI taxonomy): Bacteria > Pseudomonadati > Pseudomonadota > Alphaproteobacteria > Hyphomicrobiales > Bartonellaceae > Bartonella > Bartonella propinqua. The sequence continues at coordinate 149,034 of NZ_JBLEBK010000003.1, forward strand.
CGAACTTTACCTTGAGTACACAGAAAACGAAACACTTCTCTTTGATAATGGGCAGCTTAAAAATGGCTCATTTCATCAAGATATGGGATTTGGCCTACGCGTTGTCGCTGGAGAAGCTACAGGATATGCTCACTCTAGCGAATTATCAGCTGCAGCACTTAAACGCGCTAGTGAAGCAGCTAAAGCTGTTACTTATAATAATCATATGGGATCTTATAGTGTAGCACCTCAACAAACAAACAAAAGACTCTATCAACCACATAACCCTCTTGATACTCCATCATTCGAAGAAAAAAGCATACTCTTACAAAAAATTGATGCTTATTTACGTCAAAAAAATGATAAATTACATCAAGTTACTGTTTCTCTTTCTGGTTCGCTACAGCACGTTGAAATCTTGCGTGCTGACGGGTATTTTGCTCATGATATCCGTCCTCTTGTACGGTTGTCTATATCTGTCGTTGCTGCCGAGGGAAATAGGCGCGAAAATGGCTTCTATGGATGTGGTGGACGACAAGCATTTAGCCAATTCATTAACGAAACAAATTGGAAAAAAGCTGCCGATGAAGCACTGCGTATGGCTTTAATAAACTTAGAAGCAGACGCAGCACCAGCAGGAACATTTGATGTTGTCTTAGCTAATGGATGGCCTGGCGTTATGCTTCATGAAGCTGTGGGGCATGGTTTAGAAGGTGATTTTAACCGTAAAAAAACATCTGCTTTTGCCGGACTTTTAGGAAAACAAATTGCAGCAAAAGGTGTCACGGTTGTTGATGATGGCACAATTCCTCAACGCCGTGGTTCACTCACTATTGATGATGAAGGCACACCATCAGGATATAATGTCCTTATTGAAGACGGAAAACTTGTTGGTTTTATGCAAGATAGGTTAAATGCTCGACTTATGGGTGTTAATCCAACTGGAAATGGACGACGTGAATCTTATGCACATGCACCAATACCGCGGATGACTAATACAATGATGCTAGGAGGAGATAAGACACCTGAAGAAATTCTATCCTCACTAAAAAATGGTATTTATGCTGTTTCATTTGGTGGAGGACAAGTTGATATCACTTCTGGAAAATTCGTATTTGAATGTACTGAAGCTTACCGAGTAGAAAATGGCAAGATTGTAGCACCAATCAAAGGTGCAACCCTTATCGGAAACGGACCAGAAGCCATGAAACGTATTACAATGATTGGAAATGATAGCAAGCTTGATAATGGCATCGGTATGTGTGGAAAGGCTGGGCAAAACGTTCCTGTTGGCGTCGGACAACCTCACTTACGAATCAATAATATGACAATTGGTGGAACAGCACTTTCGTAAAATTGATTAAATATGTTTCATTGAATAACTTTTCAGCACCCTTTTAAAATAAGCTAACTTTAAATACGCTAAAGTTTCCAACCTGTCTTTGCTTTACGTTTGCTTAAAACAGCAACAATTTCAACATGCGGTGACCATAAAAATTGATCAATTGGTATGATTTTTTCTATCGTATAACCACCTGCGATAAGGAGAGATACATCACGAGCAAATGTAAAAGGGTTGCATGAAATTGCCACCACACGTGGAATAATTGTCTTCGCTAATTCATGCACCTGTTCTTCTGCTCCAGCGCGTGGAGGATCGAAAACAACGCTATCAAAACCCTCAAGCTCTTTCGCAGAAAATGGATGACGAAAGAGATCACGTTTTTCACAAGTAACTGTTTTTAAACCAACCGCAAAGCGTGTTGCCCGCTCTAAATTTGCTAATGCTGCCTTATCGTTTTCTACCGCATGAACATTCATTTTTTTCGCCATACGTAATGTAAATGTTCCCACTCCTGAAAATAAATCAACGGCATTTTTTGCTTTTTTTAAATGAGTCAAAATAATATTGCCCATAATATTTTCTGCTTCACAAGTTGCTTGGAGAAATCCACCAGCAGGAAATTCAACACAGACATCCCCGAAGTAAACGAATGGTTTTTCTTGCTCAACCAAAATTTCACCTTCAACAGATAAACGTGTAATTCCACTTGCAAGAGCTATACGCACCATTTTTTTGCGAATGCGCTCATCCTGCACAATACATCCATTTAAAGCAACATCTAAACCATTTTCAACAGACGTTACCGTAACATGAAACCGCTTAGCATGATTGCTGACAAGAGCACAAAGTACCCTGATATCATTTAACTTAGACATAATTTCTAAACGCGTCACTGGGCATTCTTCAAGCGCAATAACATCATGAGATCGATAACGATTAAAACCAATAATATGACCTTGCTGTGTCGCAAACGCTGTTAAAGTAATCCGTCGGCGACTGTAATATCCACATTCAATTAAAGGAGAAACATGGACATCAAGCCCATACTTTTTAAGCGCATCAACAACTAATTGCCGTTTCCAAAAGCGATAAGCATCGATGTGCCAATGCTGAAGCACACACCCTCCACAACTCCCAAAATGTCGGCAAATAGCATCGATGCGCTCTGATGATTTTTCTTCTAATGCAATAAGTTTTCCATATTTTCCATGAAGAGCAATTATAGCAACCTCTCCTGGCAAAGTAAAAGGAACATGAATAGAGCCATGCGATATATTCGAAATACCATGACCATTCACGCCAATATGGTCAATTATAACTCGGTCACGCACTTTTTTTTTCTCCGAATAATAAATATTCCAAATTGCCATCACCACCTGTAATGGGTGAAGGAAATAAGCCTTTTGCGCTCCATTCTACTTGAGTATTCAGCCAATCAAAAAGCTCTTCAGCAATCTGTTGTGCTACAGATAGATTTTTCAATACTCCGCTCTTATTAAGGCCTTCTCGACCAATTTCAAATTGTGGCTTGACCAATAAGACTGCTTGAGCTCCCCTCTTGGCTAAAGACAAAACAGGAGGCAGTGCAAGTTTCAGAGAAATAAAACTAACATCAGATACTATGAGATCAATTTCTCTTCCACCTAAATGTTGTTTTTTCAAATCTCGAACATTCAAGCCTTCTAGTAAAGTTATCGCACTGTTGCCAGATAAGCGCGCATCAAGTTGATTATGACCAACATCAACAGCAATCACATGAGCAGCCCCACGCTCTAAGAGAACTTGCGTAAAACCACCTGTCGACGCACCAATATCAATGGCAGTTACTTTATCTGTTACAATTGGAAATGTATCAAGTGCACTCATCAATTTTAACGCTGCACGTGAAACATAATTCTGTGCTGGATCACACACTACAATTTCTGCTTTATCAGAAATAATTTGTCCAGCTTTAAAAATGATTTCACCGTCCACCTTAACAGTTTGGCGTAAAATTGCGTCACGTGCTCGTGAACGCGTAGTAAAAAAATTTTTTTCGACTAAAAGAACATCGAGCCTTTTCCTAACGAACATCTCATACTCGAACTTTCTACACTGTCTGAATTTCACGTCCCAAAGCAATAAAGACAGTGTTGACAATACCAACAGCATCAAACCCGATACGCGAAAGAACTTTCTTTGGTGAACCGTGGTTTAAATATTCATCAGGAAGCTTTAATGTACGAACTTTTAAACCATGTTCTAAAAGCCCTTCTTGCGCGAAAAATTGTAATAAATGCGCTCCAAATCCACCCATTGCCCCTTCTTCAATTGTTACTAATACTTCATGTTCACGTGCTAAGCGACGCATCAAATCCTTATCCAGAGGCTTTGCAAACCGCGCATCAGCAACAGTTGTAGACAATCCCTCCATTTCCAACTTATCCGCTGCTATGAGCACTTCAGATAACTGTGTTCCAAAACAAACTAGCGCTATCCTACTTCCTTCACGCAAAACGCGCCCTTTTCCAATTTCAAGCAACTTGCCCCGCTGCGGTAAGTTCATACCAACACCTTCACCACGTGGATAGCGAAAAGAAATAGGTCCTTGATCGTAGGCTGCTGCCGTACGCACCATATGCATCAGTTCAACTTCGTCTGAGGGAGCCATCACCACAAATTCAGGAAGAGCTGTTAGAAAAACAATATCAAAACTTCCAGCATGCGTTGCACCATCTGCGCCAACAAAACCTGCTCGGTCAATCGCAAAACGCACAGGTAACTTTTGGATCGATACATCATGAACAATCTGATCATAAGCACGCTGTAAAAAAGTAGAATAAATTGCAACAAAAGGCTTATATCCCTCACAGGCAATGCCCGCAGCAAAAGTTACAGCATGTTGCTCAGCAATACCAACATCAAACATCCTGTTAGGAAATTGTTTAGCAAACACATCAAGCCCTGTTCCTGTTGGCATTGCCGCCGTTATACTGACAATCTTCTCATCATGTGTAGCCTCTTCTATCAAAGCTTTAGAAAATACTTTGGTATAAGGAAGCACTTTACTTTGTGCTTTAACCTGCCTTCCTGTCACAACATCAAAACAATTAACACCGTGATATTTATCAGACGATGCCTCCGCAGGTGCATATCCCTTCCCTTTATGAGTCACCACATGCACTAAAACAGGCCCATTAGGATATTCACGAACATTTTTCAAAACAGGCAATAAATGACTCAAATTATGACCATCTATCGGTCCAACATAGTAAAAACCAAGCTCATCAAACAAAGTTCCTCCAACCAAAAAAAACTTCGCAAATTCCTCTGAACGATGTGCTTGATCCAAAAAAAATTTTGGCAATTTTTTGCTGAACATCTTTACCCGTTCACGCAAGCTGCGATAAGAAGGATGGGAAACTAATCGAGCAAGATGAGCTCTCATAGCACCAGTAGGGGGCGCAATAGACATATCATTATCATTTAAAATAACAATCAAACGCGCATCCAAAGCACCCGCATTATTCATCGCTTCATAAGCCATACCAGCTGACATAGCGCCATCACCAATGACAGAAATAATATTCCGCTTTTCTTCTGTTTTTAAAGCATTAGCCACTGCCATACCAAGACCAGCTGAAATAGAAGTGGAAGAATGACCCGCTCCAAACGGATCATACACACTTTCTGAACGCTTTGTAAAACCTGATAAACCTCCCTCTTGGCGCAATGTACGAATTTTATCTCTGCGACCTGTTAAAATTTTATGCGGATAGGTTTGATGCCCTACATCCCAGATAATTCTATCTTCAGGCGTGTTAAAGACATAATGCAATGCAATTGTTAATTCAACAACGCCAAGCCCTGCACCAAGGTGTCCACCCGTCACAGAAACAGCATCAATTGTCTCAGCTCGCAACTCATCAGCTAACTGTACTAAATCAGCCTCTGGCAATGCCCGCAAATCTTGTGGCAAACGAATACGATCAAGTAATGGCGTTAATGTCTGAGACAAAGAAAGCTCCTTATACTACATTATCACTCGAGCAAGACAACAGACATATGTCTTTTACTCTTTCATTCATAGTGTAATGCATTTTTATTGGAATACTTCATCTCTATGAGATTATCTACAAATTTTCTTATTTTTAACGCATTTCGTAAAAAAGAAATTAATAATAATTCTCTTCCTTTAAGCGAGGTTATTTTGCCTCTAACTTTACAATAAATATCCAAAAATTATTTGACTATTATTCAGAATCAAGTAGCTTTACCCCCTCTGGAGAACCTTTCTCTGAAAGTTGAATTTTTTCAACTTTAGCCTCAGCTGCTTTCAAAAGTTTATCACAATGCTTTTTAAGAGCTTCACCACGCTCATAGATATCAATTGACTGCTCTAAAGGAACATCTCCGCGTTCCAAATTTTCGACAATCCCTTCAAGCTGCTTAAGCGCTTCCTCAAAGCTTAATGCTGTAATATCCTCTTTTTTTATCTCTTGCTGCATGTGATCCTCACAAAATATCTGTTTTGGATATACGAATTCCAAAACCTTCTAAACCCACATAATGACGCTCTTTAGAAGCATAAACAATAACAGAACGAATCCCTAAATGTTTTAAAATTTGTGACCCTAAACCAATTTGGCGCCACTCTTCTTCGCGTTCAACCGCTTGCACATGACTTTCTAAACTCTCGCTTGCCATTTCTTGAGCACCAAGAACTGATTGAACACCAACAGACCCTTCACGTAAATAAACAAACACACCGCGCTTCTCTTTTTCCATTATACGCTGCATGGCAACTACAATATTTGATGATTGACCAAAAACATCATTCATAATATTTTCACGATGCAAACGTACAGGAATATCCTCACCATCACGGATATCACCAAAAACAATTGCCACATGCTGAACTGCTTCCCAAGGGAGTTGATAACTTTGAACAACAGCTGGCCCTACTAATGTTTCAATTTGCATTTCTCCTACATGCCTAATCAACATTTCCTTACGCTGGCGATAAGCAATCAGATCTGCAACCGTTATCATATGCAATCGATTATCCTGTGCAAATTTTGTTACTTCATCCCCATGTTTAACGCTACCATCATCATTGACCAACTCACCAATAACACCCACGGGTGGCAAACCAGCTAATTTACATAAATCAACAGCTGCCTCAGTATGACCTGAACGCATGAGAACACCCCCTTCATGCGCAATCAAAGGGAAAATATGTCCTGGACGAATAAAATCGCTCGCACAGGCATTTGAATTAGCAAGATTACGAACTGCCAATGTACGGTCGTGCGCTGAAATTCCCGTTGTTATTCCATGTTTAAAATCAACAGTAACAGTAAATTGCGTGCGATGCGCCGAATTATTATCTGGTACCATAGGAGTAAGATTAAAACGTTGCGCTTCTTCTTTTGGCATAGGAGCACAAACAATGCCTGTTGTATGGCGAATGATAAATGCCATTTTTTCTTCTGTACAATGGACAGCAGCAACAATCAAATCACCTTCATTTTCACGCTCATGATCATCCGTCACTACAACAATTTCACCACGCTCAAAAGCCTGAATAGCAGAAACAACTTTTTTTTGATCATACGCCATTATTTACCTTTCGAATCAACCAACCTGTCCGCGATGTCTTAGGTAATGATCAGCAATAGCACAAGCAACCATCGCTTCACCAACAGGAACAGCACGAATCCCAACACATGGATCATGACGTCCCTTTGTTATAACGTTTACATCATTGCCATCAACATCAATTGAACGACGAGGCGTTAAAATTGATGGAGTAGGCTTCACCGCGAAACGCGCAATAATTGGCTGCCCACTCGATATTCCACCTAAAATACCGCCAGCATGATTGGACAAAAAAATCGGTTTTCCATCACTTCCCATCCGCATTTCATCTGCATTTTCTTCTCCCATCAGATGAGCTGCTGCAAAACCATCACCAATTTCAACACCTTTAACAGCATTAATGGACATTAATAATGATGCAATATCTTGGTCAAGTTTTGCATAAATAGGTGCTCCTAACCCCGCTGGAACATTTTCTGCAACAACCTCAATCAGAGCACCAACCGATGAACCATCTTTACGTAATTTATTGATATAATCACTAAAAACCTGCACCATCTCTGCATCAGGCGTAAAAAAAGGATTATTATCAACCTCTAACCAATCCCAACGGTCGCGATTAATATTATGAGAACCAATCGCTATCACTGCACCTCGTACAACCAAATTAGGAACAATTTTACGCGCAAGAGCACCTGCCGCAACACGCGCTGCCGTCTCCCGTGCTGAAGCACGTCCTCCACCTCGAAAATCACGAATGCCATATTTAACGTCATAAGTATAATCTGCGTGGCTCGGACGATACTGATGGGCAACTGAACCATAATCTTTAGAACGCTGATCCATGTTTCGAATAAACAAAGAAATTGGTGTACCCGTCGTCACCAATGTTGCTCCATCGTCTTGAGCAATAACTCCTGAAAGTACTTCTATTTGATCCAATTCTCGACGCTGCGTTGTATATTTAGACTTTCCTGGTCTGCGTTTATCAAGATAAGACTGAATATCTGAAAGAGTAAAAACAATCCCTGGGGGACAACCATCGATAACACAGCCAAGAGCAACGCCATGACTCTCACCCCATGTCGTGACACGAAACAAATGACCAAATGTATTATGCGACATGAAAAATGATCCGATTCTTCGTCAAATATGCAACTACAACACATGGCTAAGCCGTGCACAATACAGCCCACCTCCCCAACACCATCAGCTATTTTAAATTTGGTCAAATTACCGCTGTTGAATTACAGTTTATAAACCAAATCTTATTCTTTAACGACAGAAATATCTGGCGCATCAACAGCTTTCATACCTATGACGTTATAACCTGAATCCACATGGTGCACTTCACCTGTAACAGAACGGGATAAATCTGAAAGAAAGTAAAGAGCAGAATCACCAACCTCTTCAATTGTCACCGTACGACGTAGAGGAGCATTATATTCATTCCATTTTAAAATATAACGAAAATCACCAATACCAGAGGCAGCCAATGTTTTAATTGGTCCCGCAGATATAGCATTAACACGAATGTTTTTAGGACCTAAATCTACTGCTAAATATTTCACGCTTATTTCAAGAGCTGCTTTAGCAACACCCATCATATTATAATTTGGAACAACTTTTTCTGCACCATAATAGCTCAATGTTAAAATTGAGCCGCCGTCCAGCATTAATTTTTCTGCACGCTGGGTAATAGCCGTTAAGGAATAAACAGAAATATTCATCGTCATCATAAAATTTGATTCGCTAACATCAACATAACGACCACTCAATTCATCTTTATCAGAAAAACCAATAGCATGGACTAAAAAATCTAATTTTCCCCATTCCTTTTCTATTTTTCTAAAGACCGCATCAATAGACGCACTATCAGAAACATCACAATGACCGCAAACAAATCCTCTTACCTCTTCAGCCAAAGGCTCAACACGCTTTTTCATCGCCTCACCTTGGTAGGTAAAAGCAAGCTCTGCCCCTGCTGCACTAGCCGCCTTGGCTATCCCCCAAGCGATAGAGCGATTATTGGCTAACCCTAAAATTAGACCACACTTGCCATATAATAAACCATTACCATTAGCCATCAGCACTGCCCCGTTACTACTCAAAATCAATATTATTCACCTGCCTATGACATAGGTCAACATTTTCTTCAAGCAATTGGTTTCAAATCAAATAAAAACTATGCTTTTATATACTTCAATCGTATAATTTAAAAGTTAACCTTTTTGCATTTGCAAAAATTGCTCTAATGCAGCATCTCCACCTTCTGGCAACATGACACGAACATGCACATAAAGATCATCTCTTGTACCATTTTTTAAACTAAGTCCTTTTCCTTTCAGCCGTAAAACACGATCAGAACTTGACCATGCCGGAATAGTTAAAACTACACGCCCCTCCAAAGTTTCAACTTCTTCTTTTGCTCCCAGAACAGCATGTTTGAGAGAAACTGGCAAATCAAGATGGAGTGCCCTTCCTTCAACCCGTAAGCGAGAATGTTTCTGAATGTGAATGGTTATCAACGCATCTCCTGCTTTCCCATAAGCAACTTCTTCTCCTTGACCTTTTAAGCGAATGGTTTGCCCATCTTCAACATAGTCTGGAAGCTTAATCTTTAACTTTTTTCCATTAGAAAAAACAGCTTCTACCTTTTCTGCCCCAACCATTTGCTCCAATGTTACTGCAAGATTAGCACGGACATGCGCCCCTTGTTGAGGTCGATTATTATATTGTGCAGATTTTGAAAAACCTCCCCCTCTTCCAAATAAATCACGAAAAATATCATTTGCATCAAAACCTGCACCACCTGAAGAACCAAAATCAAATCCCTTTGCACCTCCTGCAAAGGGATTGTGTCTATTTCTAAAATTTCCATCAGTGCCATAAGCTTGGTGAATTGGCTTTCCCTCCATATCAATTTCACCGCGATCAAATTGTGCCCTTTTGTCTTTATCACCTATAATTTCATAAGCCTGATTAATTTCAGAAAACCTTTCCTTAGCCTTTATATCATCCATATTGTGATCTGGATGATATTTCTTTGCTAATTTTCTGAACGCAGATTTAATCTCTTGCGGTTTCGCGGTGCGCTCCACACCTAAAACCGTGTAGGGATCACGCATATTGCCCTCTTTTCAATCTTTTTGTTTTCAAAATATCAACTGATACGTTATTTAATATCCCTCATAGGTTCATCAGCCATTCTATAGAATAATTTTCTTTCTCTTTATATGTCTATAAAAGAACTAAAATACCAGATAAAATAGATATTTTGATATTAATTCTGTTATATCGCGCGCTATGCTAAAAATAAAAATGTTTAAAATATTATGAAAATATATGATTACATTGTCTTTTTGAAATAAAGGAAGGATCAGCACTTTACTTCTTAATAACAAAGTAAATCAGAGAATGCTTTATTCACACTCGCTGACATTCGGAAATACTATGAGTAACACAGCGCAAATAGACGATGATTTTATGCAAACACAAAATCCTTTCACACTTTTCGCAAACTGGCTTGAAAAGGCAACTATAAGTGAAATAAATGACCCTAATGCTATGGCATTAGCAACAGTTGATGAAACCGGCTTCCCTAATGTTCGTATGGTTCTTCTTAAAGACTTCAGTTCCAAAGGTTTCGTTTTCTATACCAACTATGAAAGCTGCAAGGGACAAGAAATTTTAAAATCAATGAAAGCATCCTTAGGGTTTCATTGGAAATCGCTTCGCCGTCAAGTCAGGATTAGAGGAGTTGTCGAAAAAGTTAGCACTCAAGAAGCGGATATATATTTCCAATCACGACCACATGGCAGTCAAATTGGGGCATGGGCATCCAAACAATCTCAGCCATTAGAAAGTCGTTTTGTTCTCGAAAAAGCAATTGCTCAATATACTGCCCGTTATGCAGTAGGTAATATTCCACGCCCACCTTATTGGTCTGGTTTTTGTGTTCAACCACTTTCTATTGAATTTTGGTGTGATCGTCCGTTTCGTTTACATGACCGCATGCTTTTTACACGCGACTCTATTGAACATGTTGATTGGCAAATGCAAAGGCTTTACCCTTAACCTTAAAATATAAAGCCTTTTTCTTCATAACAATGAAATAACTGTTTGCACAAATTAAAGTTAAATCATTTTTATTATAAATCGGAAAAATAAACCCTCTATACAAAAATTAACTGACAACAATCTTTTAATCATTGTTCCACTTAGAATAAAGATTACCATCACGAAATTATTTGAGTAATACCCATGTATTGAGTAAAAACTCGAGAAATGAGCCGTATGATGTAGAAAAATAGGATACGTCCTGCAATTTTTATCCTTTTGAAATAAATAAAGTTCAACAAGAAAGCAGTTTTGTATAGAAGAAATCTAAAATTAAAATAAAAAATTTTACCCCTAAATTACAAAGAGCTCGTCCTGCTCTAAAATCAGATAACATACAATTCTATTTTATCATTGGTTAAACTGTAGAATAAAGCGCTGTCCATATACCGCCGCATACCAAACCAGCAAAAATCAAAAATCCGACAAACGAGTTAGATTTGAAAAGCTTTAGGCATTGTGAATTATCATCTATATCAATGACTTTAATTTGTATAAACATGTGAATGCTTGCAACAAAAATTCCCAAAAAGCTTAAGAGAGGAACTTGCGCCAAATAAAATGCTAAACTGACCAAAATCACAAACCCGCTATACAAAAATACCAGTGCACGCTTAGTGCCTTTACCAAAGAGAAGTGCTGTAGAACGTACTCCAACAGTAGCATCATCTTCCTTATCTTGATGCGCATAAATTGTATCATACCCAATCGTCCACAAAATGGATCCCATATAAAGTAAGATTGGTGCCCAACTTAAACTTCCATACACAGCCGCCCATCCCATTAATGCCCCCCAATTAAATGCAATCCCTAAAAAGAATTGCGGCCAATATGTTACGCGTTTCATAAAAGGATAAATTGCAACCGCTATCAACGATGAAATTCCTAAGAAAAAACTAAACATATTAAATTGCGATAAAACGCCTAAACCAACCAAACATTGCACCAATATAAAAATTTTTGCCTGAAACCGACTCACATGACCTGTTGGCAATGGGCGAGAACGTGTCCGCTCTACCTGAGAATCAATTTTATGGTCAATAAGATCATTCCAAGTACACCCAGCACCTCTCATAGCTACAGAGCCCACAAGAAAAAGAAAGAGATACCATAACCAATTAATCAGCGTTGATAAAAAAGGGAAATGAAGCATTTCATAAGAGAAAAGAGCCATAGTTGTTGACCAAAAACAAGGCCACATCAACAACTGCCATCCGATAGGTCGATCCCAACGCGCCAATTGAGCATAAAACCACAAAGAGCAAGGAAGAAAATTATAGACCCATTGTTTGGAAGATGCATCCATAACCCGCCCCTGATTCTCACAGGATTGAATATGTGCAATATTTTTACTTTTTTTCATCAAATGGTTTCACCTTTGGTCTTGCGATAGAGACATTTCATTCTTATGACAAGAAAACTGATTCAATTATCTTCTTCTGCGATAGGAGCAAACAATGAACATTCTTCTTATTGGTTCAGGTGGACGAGAACATGCTTTAGCATGGAAAATAGCAGCATCACCACTGCTAACAAAATTATATTGTGCTCCTGGAAATCCTGCAACAGTGGAATTTGGGGAAAATATTGATTTGAACATTGATAACCATTCTCTCGTCATTGACTTTTGTAAAACACATTCTATTGACCTCGTCATCATTGGACCTGAAGCACCATTGGTTGCAGGGTTAACAGATTCCCTTAATAGTGCTAATATTCATGTATTGGGCCCCACAAAAAAAGCTGCTCAACTAGAGGGTTCAAAAGCTTTTACAAAGGCTTTATGCACTAAGAATAACATTCCTACAGGAACTTACCAATGCTTTAATGATGCCTTAAAAGCCAAAGCCTACATTCGTCAACAAGGTGTCCCCATTGTCATTAAAGCTGATGGCTTAGCCGCAGGCAAGGGTGTTGTTGTTGCAACAACAATGGAAGAAGCATATAATGCCGTTGATGCACGCTTCAAAAACGCATTATGCAATGCAGAAGAACAAATTGTTATAGAATCCTTTCTTGATGGAGAAGAAGCGAGCTTCTTCTGTCTTTGTGATGGTAAAATCGCTATTCCTTTTGGATCTGCACAAGATCATAAGCGTGTTGGGGATGGTGATACTGGAGCCAACACAGGTGGCATGGGAGCTTATTCACCAGCACCCATTATGACAAAAGAAATGGTGAGTCGCACCCTCAAAGAAATTGTTGAACCCGCTTTACGTGGCATGAATGAAATAGGAGCTCCTTTTAAAGGCATTCTCTTCGCTGGATTGATGATAACGCAGAAAGGACCTGAATTAATTGAGTTTAATGTACGCTTCGGTGATCCCGAGTGTCAGGTTTTGATGATGCGTCTAAAAGATGATATTCTTCCGCTTTTTCTTGCTGCAGCTCAAGGAAATCTTGAAAAGAAATCTCCGCAATGGTCTGAAAAAACTGCTTTAACCGTCGTCATGGCTGCCAAAGGTTATCCAGATTCTCCCCAAAAAGGCACCGTTATCCGCAATATTGATAAGGCGAGCGCTCTCTCTGATGTGAAAATTTTTCACGCTGGTACAGCATTACACAATGGAGAATTAATTGCTAATGGTGGACGCGTTTTAAATATAACAGCAACAGGAGAAACCGTTACGTATGCACAAAAACGCGCCTATGAAGCTGTCGATTGTATCGATTGGCCAGAAGGTTTTTCCCGACGCGATATTGGATGGCGAGCCATTGCGCGAGAAAATTCAATTTGCTGAGCTTTTTTTCATAATTTTATAATTTCACATAACTGCATGATGTGTCAATCTGCTAGCTGTTCTATGTTTCTTACAGCTTTGGAAAAAATATTGAACCTTTTAAAAAAAGCAAATTCCATAAATATGAAACTGCAAAGCGCAATTACATGACCGTCCGTTACTTTATTTGTTCATGATTCAATTGCTTTATCACTTGTTACAAAGCACTTTTTGCTTACCAGACTTCAAAGACAAGCGTCACGATTATCATTGCCTTTGCGCATTGTATATAATGAGCTGCAACTTTTTTATTTATACCGTATAAAGACTTAATCACAATTAATAATAAAGACGCAAAGAATTAATACACGTTAATATTTATTATATCGCAATCTGATTGGCAATCACTAAACGCAAGCCTAAGGAATTGCCATGACGAAGCAAAAAGCGCTTTTGTTTAGAATGCGGTATCGTACAAAAAAATTGACGTAAATCAGAACGATCTTTGACAACCATAACACTATTATCTTCATTAATCATAAGCATAGGAAGGCCATAAGTATCCGCCCATAACCGCCAATCCAGAAGAACACTATTCAAATTTCTAGAGACTAAAAGTCGAATGCAAGCTTCTTTATCTACATGAAGCAGCTCCAACGCAACAGCTCTTTCTCCTGAAGGAGTTTTCACTGCACGCGCAGCAATCCCTTTGAAATGATCAGCTGGCACTAAATGCGATAAACTTGAAGAAATATCTGTTTTAAAAAAAACACCATGCTCATTTAATGAGCAAACTATTTGATTTCCTGTTTTTGATGAAAAATATGTTATCGTTTGTGGCAAATGACACGGATCTAACCGAAAATCAAGCCCCGCCTTTTCCTGATTAAAGCACTGATTAGCCATATACAGTATCCCAATTTGATCTTAATAACATAATGCATTCTAACAGCTTTTTCCCATTGGATTATTAAAAGATTGCGTAAAAAACAACTGGTTTATTTTTTGGTTATTGAAACCTAAACAAAAACACGTGACAAAATTGACTGTTCTTAAATTATAATATTTTTTTAGGATTCATAATCCCTAAAGGGTCAAGCATTTTCTTAATCCCCTGCATAATATCCAACGCAACAGGTGATTTGAAAGTGCGTAATTCTTCACGCTTAAGTTGACCAATTCCATGCTCCGCAGAAAATGTACCTTGATAGCGCATCACTAAATCATGAATGCGGCGATTCATTTGTGACCATAATTGTAAAAACGCCGCAGTATCACCTCCAACGGGCTGTGTAACGTTGTAATGCAAATTTCCATCACCCATGTGACCAAAACAAACTATCCGCGCATTTGGAGCAATATCTTCAACAATAAGAGCCGCCTCAGCAATAAAATCAGGAATACAAGCAATAGGCACTGCAATGTCGTGCTTAATAGATCCTCCTGCTAATTTTTGTGCATATGACATACTTTCACGCAATTTCCAAAAAAAATCTTGCTGCCTTAACGATTGCGCAATAACCGCATCCTCTATTACAGCACCTTGTAAAGATTCCTCCAAAATAGTACTTAGCACTGATAATGCCTCATTATCATCTTGCAATGATGAAATATTAATCAATACATACCATTCATGCTCATGTTCAAAAGGAGAGCTCTCACACGTGTTATAGCTTAGAGCCATTTGCAAGCTGAATTTTCCCATAAGCTCAAAACCAGTTAACATCCCTCCCCCACGGCATTGAGCAAGAGATAAAAACTCAAGAGCCTTCACTGGACTGTGCAAGCCCACAAAAGCAACAGCTTTTCCTTTAACTTTTGGAAAAATTTTTAAAACTGCTGCAGTTATAACGCCTAGAGTACCTTCTGCACCAATGAAAAGATTTCTCAAATCATAACCGCTATTATCTTTCTTCACAAAACGCAAATCATCCAAAATACGACCATCTGGCAAAACAACTTCCAAACCAAGACAAAGCTCACGTATATTGCCATAAGCTAACACAGCTGTCCCTCCAGCGTTAGATGAAAGATTTCCCCCTATTTGACAAGAACCTTCTGACCCTAATGAGAGAGGAAAAAAGCGATCCAATTCATTCACTTTTTTTTGTAAAGTCTGTAAAATAACGCCAGCCTCTACCACAGCAAAATTGCCTTCAAGATTGATAGATTTAATCTTGTTCAATCGTTCCATGGATAAAATAACGTCGCATCCATCTTCATTTGGCTGTTGCCCCCCCACAAGACCTGTATTGCCACCTTGAGGCACAATTGGAGTACGCGTTTGGCTAGCCAATTGCATAATTGATGATATCTCCGCTGTGGAAGATGGGCGTAAAAGCAACGGTGTTTTGCCATGGAAAAGTCCCCGCTCTTCAAGCAAATATGGTGCAATTAATGCTTGATCTGTTATAGCGTGTGCAGCACCAACAATTTCTCTAAATTTTTCAATCAAACCTTGCTCCATCTTCATTTCTCCCTTGGAGCCGCAGCACGTATCAAACGATCATTAATAGCCTCACCTAATCCGTACGATGGAATAGGTTCTACTGCAATACATTTCAAATTGAATGAATCTAACTGCTTCATATATTGAAATAAATGAGAAGCAGCCTCTTCCAACTTTCCACTTTCACTAAGGTTTAAAACAGAAACGGCATTTTCAACACCCATAATGCGTCTGGGACCAAACGCTAAAAGCGCTTCACCACGTTCTACCTTTTGTACATTCAAACGAACTGCAGTATTGGGTGCATAATGCGACTTTAACATACCTGGTGCCTCAATTGCTACCTGTTGATCCATCCGTTTCAGTGATTTTCCTGCTACTTCTTCAATTGCTTCAGCCGTGAGTCCCCCAGGACGCAAAAGATAAATATTGTCATTACAAACCTTAATAATTGTTGATTCAAGCCCTATTTTAGAAGTCCCTCCATCAATAATTAAAGGAGTGGAAATTCCTAAAGATGCCAAAACAGCTTCAGCTGAAGTCGGACTAAGGCGTCCTGATTGATTTGCACTAGGCGCAGCCAGGGGACGACCAAAGCATTCTACAACTTCCGCAAAACTACTATCTGGAAAACGAACAGCTAATGTATTAAGACCAGCAGTAGTGAGAGGATGGATATTATGATGTGCCTTTAAAGGTAAGACTAATGTCAAAGGACCTGGCCAAAATGCTTCCATTAACTGACGTGAAAGAAAATCAATTTCAACGTAACACTCCGCCATAACGATGCTGCTTACATGCGCAATAAGAGGATTAAATTTTGGTCGCTTTTTCGTTAAGAAAATAGAAGCTATTGCTTTACCGTTTGTCGCATCGCCAGCCAATCCGTAAACGGTTTCTGTCGGCAGTGCCACTAACCTTCCTTGTTTAAGAAGCGCAACTGCCTCCTTTATCGAAGCACTATTGAGAGGCAGAATTGTCATAATATATCATCCCTATAGCGCTCTTTGAGTGGTGCAAAACTATAACGGTGTAATCCCATAACTGGTCCATATTTATCAAGAGCTGTACGATGTGCTAGCGTTGCATAACCTACATGTTTCTCTAAACCATACTCTTTATAAACTTGCCCAGCACACTCCATCATCCGATCACGCGTTACTTTGGCAATAATGGATGCTGCTGCAATTGAAACCGAACGCTGATCGCCCTTAATCAAACTCATTGCTGGACAAGATAGCTGGAAGGGGATATCACGCCCATCAATTAATGCATAGTGAGCTGGCACTGCTAATCCTCTAATACAGCGACGCATTGCTTCTAAAGTTGCTTTTCTAATATTAGACTGGTCGATCGTATAAGCACAAAGACTAGCAACCGAAACGGCTAATGCACTTTGCAAAATTTCATAATAAAGTTCATTGCGTCGTTTGGCAGAAAGTTTTTTTGAATCATTTAACCCCTCTGGAATATGGTCTTTATCCAAAATAACTGCCGCTGTGACTACAGGTCCCGCGAGAGGACCACGTCCAACTTCATCAACACCAGCTATATGAAAAAACCCCCGTTCTTGCAAATCCAATTCGCACGAAAAATTTGGCTTAAGCGGTAAATTAAACATATTTGATACATTATCGATGTGATGAGACATATATCTATTTTTGCACCACTGCCTATTTTCTGCAATCCCTACAGAAAAAATAGCTCATCCAGCATAACCACTACGCTCCCCCATGCAAACACAAAGAAAAAGAATTCAATACATGAAATATCTAGTAGACATCCAGCTTCTTTAACATTGTTCATCACATCTTTTCCATGCTATTACATATTCTATATGCTATTATGTAAATCTGCAAAATAAAAACCATATAAATTACCAAGTTGCCGTATAACAAAGTTATCGTTGATTTAAGCAAAATCTTTTAATTTATATTATCTACCTTTAAGCGTTCCTAAAGCGATAATAGGCTTAACAAACCAGTCTGGATGCATTGATTTAATAAAAAGTGCTGCCTGCTGTGCTGCGTACTTATCTTTAAAAATACCAAAACAAGTTGCACCACTCCCAGACATACGAGAAAAAAGAGAGCCACTCTTATCTAATGTATGTAAAACTTCAGATAATCGAGGTGCAATTTTTAATGCAGGCACAAAAAGGTCGTTACGCGTTTCTTGTAAAACTTCAACCAATGAATAAACCGTCTTTAAAGCCACTGGATCAATTTTTAAGGGAGAATGATTATGCTCTTCCAAGATATTAAAAACAGCTTTCGTTGCAATGCGTTGTCCATGATTAACCAACACCATTGCAAGAGAACAAGCCTCTTGTAGCCGTGTTATATTTTGCCCAATTCCTTTAACAAAAAGCGGCTGTCGATATTCTAATGCAAAAAGACACATCGGCACATCAGCACCAAGCACTAAGCTCATTTCCGCTAACTTTTCACGAGAACAATCAAGATTCCATTGCTGACGTAATATGCTTAAAACACCAGCAGCATCGCCTGAACCTCCACCAACCCCTGAAGCAACTGGCAACATTTTAACAAGTCGAAAAAAAGCAGGTTTAGCACGTTTAGGAAATGTCTTACACATAAAATCATGTGCGCGAACAACCAAATTATTTGTATCTGAAACAAGCCCGTCAGCAAAAGAGCCTGCTAAAACAAAGCGGTTACTCTCAAAAGGTGTATAGCCTAAACAGTCACCACTCAAACTAAAATAAACCAAACTCTCTATTAAATGATAACCATCAGCGCGTTGACCCACAACATGTAAAGCTAAATTTAACTTAATGGGTGTAAATATATAAGAATATCCTTTAAATGAAGCTTGTACATTTGATATCATTTAACGTAACATTCATCAGTGAAAGAATCTTTTACCAATGTGCCCCTTATATGTACATGGGAATGAGTTTTTGCACAAAAAAACATGCTGCGATACTTTCTGCAATTGCTTTCTAAATAAACAGCAAACGTAGAAAGCCATCATGCAAATCAAATTTGATGCAATCATTCCCATCATTTCAGATATTTATCCTTCTATCGTTGTTTTTAAGTAAAATTATCAACTAAATTCAGTATATATCGAATCATCTCACCCTTATTACAAACCATAACGCTGCCAAAGTGCCCGCTCTTGCGCTACCATCAATGCACTATCAACCGCTGTGTGAACTGCATCAGCAGTAATCCCTGAAGGAGCTTTAGACCCTAAAAAACTCTTTGGAGGAGTAATTAATCGAAGTTTCGTATCATGTCCAAACCGCTCCTTAATAACAGAACGCACATCATTCAATCCGTCAATTAGACCAAGTTCAACGCCTTTTTTTCCACCCCAAAACATTCCTGTAAAAATATCTGGATCATTTGATAACTTTTCTGCACGTCGCTCCTTAACCAAATCGATAAAAATTTGGTGAACTTCAAGCTGTAGAGATTTTAAATGCTCAATCCCCATCTTCTTTTCTGGCTGAAATGGATCTAATACAACTTTATTTTTTCCTGCTGTATATACACGACGCTCTATGCCAATTTTTTTCAAAAGCTCAGGAAAACCAAAGGAAGCTGAAACAACCCCTATAGAACCAACAATTGAAGAAGGATCAGCAAAAATTTCATCTCCAGCACAAGCAATCATATAACCACCTGATGCTGCTACATCTTCAATAAAAACAAGAACCTGTTTATCTTTTTCCTCTGCTAAATCACGGATACGCTTGAAAATAAGACGTGACTGTACAGGTGATCCACCAGGAGAGTTAACAATAATAGCAACAGCTGGTGCTTTTTTGTAAGCAAAAGCCTTATCTAAAAGATTCGCACACCTGCTTAGCGAAAGTGTACGGGTTACCATTGAAGTTGAATCCATAATCGCCCCATGAAGGCGCACTACAGGAATTTCAAGTTTACTAGAATAAAAGCGATGTGGAATAAGATTTTTGATAGCATCAATCAAAACAAAATTTCCTTATAAACTAGGGAAGACCAAATAAGCAAGGACACAAAAAAGGAAGAGCGTAACTATACACAAAAGTGCTAATAAAAGTAAAAATCACAAATCCAAGTCCGAATCCATCCAAAATTACAATCTCCTTTAAAAAAAATTAAAGGTTTGATTTAAGTTTAAATCATAAATTGGAAAACGTAAAATATCATTAAAAAAGTTCCCACAAACTTATACGCCCATTATTAATTGCATCAATTCGCGGTGAAAAAGCGTGACCATCACCCTCATGTATAACCAGCGGCGGCAACACAGATAAAGCTGCACGACTTCCTCGTTTTGCATAAAACAAAACACGAATTGCAGCTGTTACAACGCGCGCATGAATAGGAATGATGCAAATATTACCAAAGCGTCCCTCTAAAGCACGCAATATATCAGTCAACGACTGCGGTCGCGCAATTAACCCCAAATATCCACTTGGTTTAACAATTGCAGCCGCACTGCGAAACCAATTATCAAACATCGCTTCAGGCATAACATGTGCCTCAAATCTTTGTTCATCAGGCGTTTTACGATCCTCAGGATTATTAAAAGGCGGATTCATAATTGCAAAATCAAAACTATTATCTGCTAAACCTGCTTCTAAACGAGCCTTCCCTCTACATGTCACATCTGCTTTTAATAAGCAAATTCGGTCAGCAAGTTTCTCATTTTGTTTAAGCATGAGCGTTTTTTGAGCGTAAGATACCATAAAAGCTGACCGCTCAACTAATGTAACATGAGCCTCCAAACAGCGTGAAGCTACTGCCAATCCTGCAGCACCAGCACCAGCACCTAAATCAACAACCTTACCTTTAAAATTATTGGGAACCAAACCAGCTAATAACATAGCATCCATACCAGAACGGTGACCACGTGAACGTGGCTGGACTAAATAAAACTTTCCACGATGAAATCCATCAACTGTTTCATCACTATGATTCGTTGTTTTATTCATTTAAAATCCCAGTATTCATCTTCATAATTTGTATTTCTACCTATCAATCAATTATCCCCAAAAAACCATTTTAATTTTTTCATAATTTCATAAAAGCAACATTATCTAAAGTATGAAAAAATACTCCTTGACAAATATCATTTAAGGCTTGCACTTCAAAGTGATATCAAAGCTTGAGTCAAAGCGATCCCCCCTTTATGCTATGAATAAAAATGAAATTCGTATATGTTTATTAAAATACTCTAGGAGTAAACACATTGAGTGCAGTCACAAAACCAGACCAAATAAACGATAATAATGCTTCTCTCCAATCTCTCATCAATCTTACCAAAGATGATATGGAACGTGTAAATCAGTTCATCCTCTCTATGGCAAAATCAGATGTTGCAATGATTCCTGAAATTTCAAACCACCTTATTTCATCAGGTGGAAAGCGATTGCGTCCAATGATCACATTAGCTTCTGCTCATATGTTTAATTATCACAATGATGGTCATATAAAACTCGCAACAGCAGTTGAATTTATGCATACGGCAACCTTATTACACGATGATGTGATCGATGAAAGTAATTTACGACGCGGAAAATCTACTGCACGAATGATTTGGGGAAATCAAGCAAGCATACTTGTTGGTGATTTTTTATTGGGACAAGCTTTTAAAATGATGGTTGATGTTGGTTCTATAGAAGCACTCTCCGTCTTAGCCAATGCTGCAGCAATTATCGCTGAAGGAGAAGTTATGCAACTTTCTGCTACAAAAAATGTAAAAACTAGTACTGCAGATTATCTCAAAATCATCAACGCAAAAACGGCTGCACTTTTTTCGGCTGCCGCTGAAGTTGGACCAATTATTGCTGATTATGGACATAAAGAGCGTCTTGCATTGCGTGAATATGGAACGTTTTTAGGGCTAGCTTTCCAATTGATTGACGATGCACTTGATTATGGTGGTGCTGCCAAACATCTGGGAAAAAATATAGGCGATGATTTTCGAGAAGGCAAAATTACTATGCCTGTTATCCTTGCCTATGCACGAGGCAATATCGCGGAAAAAGCATTCTGGAAACAAGCTCTTGAAGACGGCAACAATAATGACGAAGCTTTCACATACGCACAACAGTTAATAAAAAAATATGACAGTCTTACAGATACGATAGAGCAAGCACGCATTTATGGAAAGCGTGCAACCGATTCTCTTGCTTCAATGAACAAAAGCCCCGCTTATAATGCTCTAATCGAAACTATTGACTTTTGTATTGCACGTGTAAATTGATTCTTGGTAGGAATCACAAAATTTTTCAATAAAGTTACTGAATATGATTTATAAACCGTACAGTTGGTTGATTAAGAAGGATGATCTCTATGCGCAGTGCAAAAATATCCCGCTTTTTTATTCTCTTTACCGCGGGTATCATACTGATGCCGTCCCCTCTATATAGTAAAATTGATACAGCTGTCAGTACAAATTCATTTACAGGCGCTTATCTGGCTGGAAGAGTCGCAAATCATGAAAATAAAACAGATCTTGCCATCGATTATTTTAAACAAGCACTTGCTTATCAACCTGATAATATTGAAACACAAACAGAAATTTTAGAAGTAATGCTATCTGCTGGTGCCTTTAAAGAAGCTGTTAAACAAGCCCAAAAACTGAAAAAGCAAGATATTATAACTCCCTTTGTTACTTTGACGTTGTCGATAGAAAACCTCATCAAAAAAGACTATAAAAATGCTGCACTTATTTTACAATTAAAGGAACCTCCCACTATCAATAATCCCATACCAGAATTAATTGGCGCTTGGGTCACATTTGGGTCTGGGCGCCAATCTCAAGCAATCGCTCATTTTGAGAAAGTCCAAAGACCTGCTTGGTATGATTTTTTCATATGTTATCACCTTGCACTCATGAGCGACTTAGCAGGACATACGCAGGAAGCAAAAAAATATTTCACTCAAGCGCTTAACAATCAACAAGGTCCTCTTATAGCTCCGAATACTTATGAACGCGTCATCATAGCCTATACCTCATTCCAATTGCGTCATAAAATGCACAACCAAGCTATTCAAACCCTCAAGCACGGCGAACAGATATTGCCAAACCGAGAAACACTCAAAAATATCCGAGAAAAAGTTGAGAAAGGTGCTATCTTAGAACAGCTCATTAAAACACCTCAACAAGGAGCAGGTGAGGTATTGTATAATTTTGGAACATCCCTTAATCACAAAAACTCTGGACGAATTGCACGTATTTTCAAACAATTATCTTTAGCCTTGTACCCTCAAAATGACGCAGCACTCTTCCAATTAGCAAACACTGCTGCCAGACTGAACGATCTCAATCAAGCAACTAAACTTTACCGCGCTTTATCACCCAGCTCCTCTTATTATAAATCTGGACAGCTACGGCTTGCACTTATTCTTGCAAACAATAACAACTACAATGAATCTATCAAATTACTCACATCATTAAAGAAAAAATTCCCTAATGACCGGCATATTTTAATAATGTTAGCCGCTATTTATATGCAGGAACATAAATTTTCCGAAGCTGTCAAAGTTATGGATGGTGCCATTGCACGGATAAAAAATTTTCAACAAGACGATTGGAAACTTTTTTATCAGCGTGGTATTGCATTCGAACGTTTACAGCAATGGCCAAAAGCCGAAGTTGATCTGCGAAAAGCACTTGAATTTTTCCCTGATCAGCCGCAAGTTCTTAATTATCTAGGCTATTCTCTCATTGATCGTAATCAAAAACTTGAGGAATCACTTCGTATGTTGCAAAAAGCTTCTACATTACAATCTCAAAATAGCCATATCCTAGATTCTTTAGGGTGGGCTTATTATAAGCTTAAGCAATATAACCAAGCTGTCCAAATATTGGAAACGGCTGTCAAGCTTCAGCCTGAAGATCCAACATTAAATGATCATTTAGGTGATGCCTATTGGAAAGTTGGACGCAAGCGTGAAGCAATATTTCAGTGGAATCATGCAATAGATGGGGAGCCAGAAAATTCCAAGGAAATTGAAGAAAAGTTGAAATTTGGCTTGCAATAAATAACGGTGCTTGACCATAACCATATGAAACAATAGACAGTAATCAAGGTTGAAGTTCCTTGAGTCGCTGTTTATTGTGACAACATTAAAGAGTATAAAGCGTGAAATTGCCTGAATATCTTAATCCTATACGTTCTTTTCAGGGACTTATTTTAACTTTACAAAATTATTGGGCTCATTACGGATGCGCAATTCTGCAACCTTATGACATGGAAATTGGAGCTGGAACTTTTCACCCAGCCACAACACTGCGCTCACTGGGACCACGCCCTTGGAAAGTAGCTTACGCACAACCTTCTCGGCGCCCAGCAGACGGAAGATACGGAAAAAATCCGAATCGTTTACAGCACTATTATCAATTCCAAGTACTTCTCAAGCCTTCTCCCCCTCACCTACAAGATCTTTATATAAAATCGCTACAAGCCATCGGTCTTGATACAAGACTTCATGATATTCGCTTTGTTGAAGATGATTGGGAAAGTCCAACGCTTGGGGCTTGGGGACTTGGATGGGAATGCTGGTGTGATGGAATGGAAATCTCTCAATTCACTTATTTTCAACAGGTTTGTGGCATTGAATGCGCTCCAGTTTCAGGAGAACTTACCTACGGGCTTGAACGTTTAGCAATGTATATTCAGGGTGTTGATAACGTCTATGATCTTAACTTTAATGGTTTAGATGGAGAAAATAAAATAAGTTATGGGGATATTTTTTTACAAGCAGAGCAAGAATATTCATATTATAATTTCGAATTTGCTAATACCAAATTACTGCACCAACATTTTATCGATGCAGAATCCGAATGTATCGCACTCCTTGAGGCTGGAAAACCAAAGAAAAAAAATGACTCACATCTGTGTGTTTTTCCAGCTTATGACCAATGTATTAAAGCGAGCCATATCTTTAATCTTTTGCAAGCACGTGGCGTTATTTCTGTGACCGAAAGACAAAGTTATATTCTTCGCGTTCGTGATCTTGCACGCCGCTGCGGAGAAGCTTTCTTACTCACTGAAGCTGGTAAAATACACACAAACGGAGAAGCCTAATGTCTGATCTCCTTCTTGAACTTTTCAGCGAAGAGATCCCTGCTCGCATGCAACGAAAAGCTGCTGCCGACCTCAAAAAATGTGTTACGGATCAACTTGTCAATGCAGGCTTAACCTATAAAGCTGCTCGTGAATATTGGACACCTCGCCGGCTAACATTAGATGTACGGGATATTTCTATACGTTCAAGAGATATCCATGAAGAGCGTAAAGGCCCCAGTACAAAATCACCACAACATGTGATTGATGGCTTCCTACGTGCAACAGGACTGAGCGATATTTCTGAAGCACATATTGCACATGACAGTAAAAAGGGTGATTTTTATATCGCTAAAATCATCAAAAAAGGTAGAAGTGCAGAAGAAATTATTGCTGCTATTTTACCAGATATTATTCGCAATTTCCCGTGGCCAAAATCTATGCGCTGGGGCAAAGATTCAGAAAAAAGTGGAGCCCTGAAGTGGATTCGCTCTTTACAAAACATTCTTTGTATCTTCGGTCCAGAAATTGGTGAAACGCATGTTGTTCCATTTACGATTGGTTCTCTTAAAAGCAATAATCTGACCTATGGTCATCGCTTCTTAAGTGATGAAAAACCTATCCAAGTTCGCCGTTTTGATGACTATGTCACCCAGCTTGAAGCACATAAAGTTATTTTGGATGCAGAAAGGCGAAAAAATATTATTTTGGCAGATGCTCAAA
Organism: Bartonella propinqua; assembly: GCF_047263965.1. Taxonomy (NCBI): domain Bacteria; kingdom Pseudomonadati; phylum Pseudomonadota; class Alphaproteobacteria; order Hyphomicrobiales; family Bartonellaceae; genus Bartonella; species Bartonella propinqua. The sequence continues at coordinate 174,983 of NZ_JBLEBK010000003.1, forward strand.
ATCTTTGCTTTGCAAATGGCTTAGAACTTGTTCAAGATAGCGCTTTGCTGGAAGAAATCGCAGGACTTGTTGAATGGCCTGTGGTACTTATGGGAAGTTTTGACAAATCTTTCCTTGATATTCCTGCAGAAATTATCCGCTTGACTATTCGAGCTAATCAAAAATGTTTTGTAACCCGTAAACAAGGTGAACAAAGTAAACTTTCTCATCATTTTATTCTTGTCTCTAATATTCTTGCAAATGATGAAGGAAAAGAAATTTCTAAGGGAAATAGCAAAGTTGTATGTGCTCGTCTTTCTGATGCGCTATATTTTTGGCAAACAGACCAGCATAATCTACCTGATATCAAACAGTTAGAAGCCTCTGTTAAAAAATTTGATCTTGATTTAAATAAACCTCTCGATCAGAGAATGGCACGACTTGATCATTTGAATGTGACTTTCCATGCAAAATTAGGTACACAAGGTGCAAGAGTAGAACGAATCGCTGCATTAGCACAAAAAATTGCACCTTTAATGCAAGAAGATCCTCTATTAGCTAAACGTGCAGCAGTACTTGCAAAAGCCGATTTGCAAACAGAAGTTGTTGGAGAATTCCCTGAGTTACAAGGACTAATGGGAAGAAAATATGCACTCCTCCAAGGAGAAGATCCACGCGTAGCTGAAGCAATCGAAGACCACTATAAACCTCAAGGTCCTAAAGATCATATTCCGCAAGCGCCTATTGCTGTAACAATCGCGCTGGCTGATAAAATTGATATGCTCGTTGGCTTTTGGCTTATTAATGAAAAACCAACCAGTTCAAAAGATCCCTACGCGTTAAGACGAGCAGCATTAGGAATTATTAAGATTGTTCTTTTGCATAATTGGAAAATTAATTTTATGCCACTCTTTGATTTGGCAATGAATCTTTTTTCACAGCAAAATATTAAACATGAAATATCCCCTATAAAAGCTGAACAGTTGCAGAATATATCTCTGGAAAAAACAGAATATGTTTTATCAGATCTGTTGTTCTTTCTCCATGAACGTCTCAAAATTTATCTAAAAGAGGAAGGCGTTCGTTATGATGCTATTGAAGCAATTTTGCATAAAGATGCTGATGATTTTTTGTTGATTACACGCCACATCACGGCACTTATTGCTTTTATCAATACAAATGATGGGAACAGCCTTTTAGCCGCAATAAAGCGTACTGTAAACATTCTTGAGAATGAACTCCCAAAAGGCGCGCCAATAGCGCACGAAATTAACCCAGAACTCTTTGTTGAAACAGAGGAAAAACAGCTTTATCAAGCAATGATTGAGGTAGAAGCTAAAGTTCATCACCACATTAATACAGCAAGTTTATCACTTGCACTCAATACGCTCGTGCCACTCGGAAAATTCATTGATATATTTTTTGAAAAAGTATTGGTAAATGATAAAAATCCTCACCTCCGCACCAACCGTCTTGCTCTCCTTAAACGCATTCGTGCCATTACGCAAATAGTTGCAGACTTTTCAAAACTCGCAATCTAAAATCTAATGTTTTATCAACTTAAAAAATAATAAAGATAAAACTCTGTCATTTTTTAGAATTTTTGTCATCAAATATCTTAAAATGCATTATAGAATAATCCTATAATATTGCTCCAGATAATTGCAAAAATTGTAAAGTTATAGCGTAAAAGGTATATAATAAACTGATCAAAGCATTGAGCAAATAATCAAATATAAAACAGATAAAAATCAGAAAATCGCTAGATCTTGAAAAAAATTCAGCTCTCGAAGGTCAAATCTTTTCACTTACACAGCCATTAATTAAGATATGCTTTCATTTTTGTAAGAGACTCTTCAGAAAATGACTCTTTAATGAGCTTATCAGCTCTATCAGCATCTAATTCTTTTGTAATAAGTGTACGTGCAGCAGAAATTGCTAAATCAATAGCAGACGAAGAAACCATACGTATCGCGTCAGCTTCTGCTTGAGCAATTTTTTGCTCTGCCAGTTTATTACGATTCTTTACATACTCCTCCGCTTTTGCACGAGCTTCAGCGACTACAGATTCAACTTCATGCTTAGCCGCAGCAATAATTTCTTGTGCATCCTTCTCCGCTTCCGCATGTTTGCGCTGATATTCTGCTAAAATTTCTTGTGCTTCTTCACGAAGACGCAAAGCCTCATCGAGCTCATCTTTAATACGCTTTGCCCGTGCGTCAAGATGATTTATAATCTTTTCTGGAACCTTAAAATAAAATAAAAGAATTAGAAAAAGAACTAACCCAACAAAAGCCCAAAAAGTATCAGTCATTTTTGTAATCCTTAATAATTTGTAGCTTTCACAGCTGAATTAACAGAATCTTTGTTGACATCAACATTAATTAATTTTTTTACAATCTCAAAAGTCAATTCTTCAGCAATTGAGCCAACATTCCGCATAGCTTTATCCCGAATTTTTGCTATCTGTTTTTCAGCCTCTGCTAGCTTTTTCTCTAAACTTTCTTCAATTTCTTTTCGCTCACGCTCAGATTTCTCTTTTATCTTTTCACCAGCTTCCTGCGCTATAGCATGAGCCTGTAAACGAGCCTCAGCTAATTTTCGTTCATAAGTTTCAACTACAGCATCTGCTTCCTGCTTCATGCGCACTGCTTGATCCAAATCAGATGCGATTCGATCTCGACGTGTTTCAATAACACCCCCGATACGCGGCACAATTACACGAGAGATAAAAAGATAAAAAAGCCCAAAAGAAATCACTAACCAAAAAAAATGTGAACCAAAATGCACAAAATCAAAAGGCGGAAACACCCGATTCACATGCTCTGTTGCATTTTTGATATGTTCTGCCGATATTTCAGTAGTCTGTGCGTAAGCGTTAGAAACAAGCATCCTGTTTTATCCTTCAAACAACTTAAAGATTCTCTCTTCAAAACCGATAATAACTTATTAACGTTTTTTTCATTAAGAGATAAAGGGTACGACCACCTTTCATCTAAAAAACAGACATACCCCTTTGAAAGTTGATTAAACTGCAAAGAGAAGTAACAAAGCAACAAGCAATGAAAAAATCCCCAAAGCTTCCGTCACAGCAAAACCAAAAACTAGACGACCAAACTGACTATCTGCTGCGGATGGATTTCGTAACGCACCAGAAAGATAGCTACCAAAAATATTTCCAAGACCCAAAGCTGTCCCAGCCATACCAAAGCAAGCAAGACCAGCGCCAATATATTTTGCTGCGAGCACTAATTCCATATTATTCTCCTTTGAAGTGAAATTGCACTGTTTGACGGGAAACTACCAGTTATATTAATGTCCTGGATGAACCGCATCATTGAGATACATACAAGTTAAAACCGTAAAGACGTATGCTTGAAGAAATGCAACCAAAAATTCAAGAGCAGTAATCGCTACGGTCATGATAAGCGGCAAAACTGAACCGCCAACGCCTACGATTCCTACTCCAATCATTGATACAATAAAACCAGAAAATACTTTGAGGGTAATATGACCAGCAAGCATATTAGCAAAAAGACGAAGCGAGAGACTTATAGGACGAGAAAAGAAAGAAATAACCTCAATCATCGTAACCAAAGGCAAAATTACAACAGGCACCCCACTGGGAACAAACAGTTTTAAAAAACTACACCCATGCTTATAAAAACCATAAAAAATCACCGTCAAAATCACCAACATCGCCAATGAAAAAGTGATCATAATTTGAGAAGTAATCGTATAAAAATAAGGGAAAAGACCAATAAAATTAGCAACCAGAATAAAAGTAAACAGAGAAAAAACTAAAGGAAAAAACTGCATTCCCTGCACACCAGATGATTCCCGCAAAGTTGATGCTACAAACTCATAAGCCATTTCTGAAATGGACTGCATTCGCGTTGGAACTAACCCACGACTTGATGATGAAAAGAAAAGAAAAACTGAAGTTACAACGACAGTAGCTACTATAAAAAATGATACATTTGTAAATGATAGATCCATATTTCCTATAGAAATATTAACTAACCGTGAAACCTCAAACTGATGAACAGGATCTGGAGCGTGCGATGTCACTTCAACCTCATTTATCGGACCTCTTTTCGGTCCCTTTATCTTGGCGCAATGCGCCTCTTTGCCCTAATTGGCTGGAGGCAATGTACCCCACAGACCGAAGAATACTTAATACACCAGCAGCAAATCCAAGAAAAAGAAAAAATACCAACCCCCATGGCAATGAACCCGCTAGCTTGTCAAACCCTAACCCTAACACCACACCAACAATAACACTTGCCAAAAACTCACTAGAAAGCTTAATTGCACGTGCTATTCCTTCTTGTGGCTTTTCTCCCTCATTCTTAAACTCCTGCTTCTTTAACGCTTCCTTACGCATCAAAGCTAAACCTAAATTCTGACTACGGCATTCCAAATCCTCTGGATGAAAACAATCTCCTTGCCTTTCTCCTTCAGCTTCCTTTTGCGGCACAACGGGTTCATCGCCCTTCGCCATAATCGGCTCCCTAATCAAAAAGCAAAGTCAAAATGTATCTTACAAAACCGTATATAACATATTGTTACCGAATTTATTCGTCAAGTCGCCAAAAGAAATCTATCACAATTTATCGCATAAAATATGCATTTAAATTTTATTAACTTTCATGTTAACGCACTCTAAAGAATCACTATAATCTGCAAATAACGCGTTGTAGCTTCAACCCAGAAAACCACATCTATTCTGCTGTATCCATTCTCATGTCACAGCTCTATCAATATATTGCATCAATACCCATTGAAAGAGATCGGCGATCATAATTGTGAGTAAATAAAAAATGGCATCAATGATATTTTACGTTCAATATGACCAATATACTATCTATTATCTATGTCGACTATGGAAAATTTTTTCTCCTCATCTGCTCTTAAAAATTGATAGCTTTACCGTTTTCAATTCGTGTAAATAACTACTCATAGAAGCACTTCTTACCTACCAATTATCTTTATTTTTTATGATTAAGATGGTTTATTTATGCAACAAAAAAAATGATTTTTTCCATTTTGCTTATAAGAGCACCATTATCTGTTGAGTTCCTTAAAAACCTTTAATTTTAAAACTCAATAACTCATGAAAAACATTCCTTAAAAATGCGTTCTTGACTGCACATTCTATTAGTTTTTTAAAAAAAGGAATCACTTCCTTTTGGAACGTGCTGCAAAGGGATTGTCAGATGTTCGTAATGATATACGAATCGGTACACCTAGCATATCAAACTTATCACGTAACCCATTAGAAAGATAACGCACATACGATTGGGGCATAACCTTTGGTCGCGAACAAGAAATTACAAACCCAGGAGGACGTGTCTTGACTTGTGCTATATACTTAACCTTAAGCCGACGTCCTGAAATTGCAGGAGGAGGATGATGCGCAACGACTGTTTCAAGCCATCTGTTCAATTTGCCTGTAGAAATATGACGATTCCACACACGGTGCATCATCATGATATTTTCCATGAGTTTATCAATCCCTTGACCATATTGACCTGACAAAGGAACAGCTCTCAAACCACGAACTTGCGGAAGAAGACGAGCACATTTTTCATGCAAATCAATCAATGTTGTTTGATGGTTTTCAACAAGATCCCACTTATTGAAGGCAATAATAGGAACTCGCCCTTCACGAATCACGAGATCGCAAATTTGTAAATCCTGTTTTTCAAAAGGTGCAGTTGCATCAAAAACGATCACCACGACCTCCGCAAAACGAATTGCACGTAAAGTATCTGCAACAGATAGTTTTTCTAATTTTTCTTGAATTTTTGATTTTCGACGTAAGCCTGCAGTATCAAACAGTTTAATATGACGATCATGCCATTCCCAATTTACAGAAATAGAATCACGTGTAAGTCCTGCTTCAGGACCTGTTAATAAACGATCTTGTCCCAACATACTATTGATGAGAGTCGATTTTCCTGTATTGGGGCGACCAGCAATTGCGATTCGAATGGGCTTGCTTTCATCGTAAACAGCTTCCTCTTCCTCCAAATCATCTACATCATCACCAACAGATGCAATCTGCATAGCGACATGCTTTTCTTCATTCTTCTTGTCAAAAGCTCTCTCTTTACCAATCGCATCTATAATGGCATCATGAAGATCCGTAAGACCTAAACCATGTTCAGCCGATATTGGGCAGGATTCCCCCAAACCGAATGACCATGCTTCATATCCTCCCCCTGTTGCCGCTTTTGACTCAGATTTATTAGCAACAAGAACGATTGGTTTACCCGACTTGCGTACCAATGAAGCAAAATTTAAATCACTTGGTGTTATTCCATTCTTTGCATCAAACATGAATAAAATAAGATCAGCTTCATCAATGGCAGCTTTTGTATGAGAACGCATGCGACCTTCAAGGGTATGATCCCCCGCTTCTTCCAGCCCAGCTGTATCAATCACATCAAAACGTAGATCGTAAAGCTTAGCCGCATGAACACGCCGATCACGTGTCACGCCTGGTTTATCATCAACCAAAGCCAATTTTTGCCCCACCAAACGATTAAATAGTGTTGACTTCCCAACGTTTGGTCGACCAACTATAGCAATGGTAAGACCCATCAATTTATTCCTTACTCGCCTTGCCTTCAGCTTGAATAAGCTCAAGCATGATGTGTGCCCGATCTGTTATTTTTGACCCTAAAGCACCTTCCTCAGTAATCCCCCGAAAATAATAAACTGCCTCATCCATCTTATTAGCTTTATAGGCAGCTAAGCCCAAAGCCTCTCTCGCAGACATATGCATAGGATCATTATCGTTTGCCATATCTTTGACGCGTTTTTTGACATCATCCAAGGTTCCTGTATCAACCAAAATATAAGCTGCCCGAATTCTTGCAATTTTTTGCAAAATTTGCGGCGCTTTTTCATCAACAGCAACAGAGTCGAAAACCTCCACTGATTTAACAGCATCCCCTTTTTCCATCAATAGAGAAGCTTCACGCAAACGAGCAAGAAAAGGATACCCTCCAAAGTTAGCTGCCTTAACATCTTCTAACTGCTTCATAGCCTCATCAAAATGGCGTGTATCTGCAAAACCAAGGCCTTTTATAAACATATCACTAATATGATCAGCTTTCTTCATTTGCTCATGACGGTAAATTTGGTAAATAGCTACCGTCAATATAAAAACAATGATCGCAATAATCATCGAAAGGCCATAACGTCTCCAAAAAGCAAGAGCTTTTTCTTGACGAAACTCTGCATTAACTTCAGAAATAAAATTATCATACGACATATATTATACCTTGGAAAAAATTTATTTTTTGCGCTTTTACGCATAAATGAACAAAGATGGTAGCCCCCATTAATTAAAAATACTAAAATCATCAGTTCATTAGTTTAAAATCAACGTGTATCCACATCAATTGATTTTTTTTAACTAGCATCAATCAAAAACGATATAATTATCTTGCAGTTGACTTAGCATTTACATATTTTTAATTTAAAAACATCTGAAATTAAATGAACAAGCGTTTTTACCCAGCATAAAAAAATTGCTTTAGCTATAATAAAACTCAATAATAAATCATACTTCTAGCAAAACTTTTTACATAAAACCTTTTTAGTGTCCCTTTGTTCAATTAATATTTGCTGCGATGTATAGTAAAGTTACGAAAATACTTTATTGTAATGGCCAAATCCACATCAGCATTGGAATCGCAACAATGACTATCAATACAGCCAATGGAGCACCCAAGCGTGGATAATCACTAAAACGATATCCTCCTGGTGCCATCACAAGCATATTGCATTGATGTCCAATCGGTGTAAGAAATTCACATCCAGCACCAATTGCAACAGCCATCAAAAAAGCCTCTGGCTTATAATGAAGAGAATGCGCAAAACTTGATGCGATTGGTGCTACCATCATTACTGTCGCTGCATTATTCAAAAATGGTGTTACCAACATTGCTGTAATCAACATAAGTGCTAATGCACCAGATGGCGGCAAAAATACTGCCAATTGGCTAAGCCAATGACCTATAAGTTCTGTGCATCCAGTCTTTTCTAATGCTTCACTTACTGGAATAAGGGCTGCTAATAAAACTAATATTTGCCCATCTAATGCCTGATATAAATCACGCGCGGGTAAAACCCTAAAAATAACCATTGCAGCTGCTGCAGAAAAGAAAGAAAATGCGACTGGAACAATCTGAAAAGCTGTAAAAATAATTGCTATAAATAAAATAGCTAAAGATACAAGGCCATGTCGTAAATTCCCAAACATAATATTGCGTTTTGCTAAGGGTAAACATTTCAATTCCCTTAACAAGTTTGGAATAACCATATCCTGCCCTTGTAAAACGATCACATCTCCAAGATGAAAATCAATATCACCGAGTCTTCCCCGTACCCTTTCATGCTGGCGACTTAATGCAAGCAAATTCACATCATAGCGATCAAATAACAAAAATTTTCTCGCGCTAATACCAATAAGAGGTGAATTATGTGTGATAACTGCCTCAATAATATCAACGTCGCTGTCTTTATCTCCCGTGGGAATATTGCGACCAGTAGAAAACTCTAGACGAGCAGAATTAATCACACTGTCTAGCCCTGTATGCGATCCTTCCAATACAACAATATCATTTTCAGAAAAAATAAAATCTGGCAGTGGCGAAATAGATACTTTGTTTCTGATAATTTGAATCACCATCACATCACCGCCTGATGGCTTAACGAGATCAATAATGGTTTTCCCCACAATCGGTGAATTGGCTGGAATACACACTTCTGAAACATAATTACGAATGTCAATAGCATCATCAAATGACGTTCCTGAACGCACACGCACAGGTAAGCGCCAAGAAAAAAAGACCAAATATAGCACACCAACACTTGCAACGACTATGCCAACTGGCGTAAAGTCAAACATGGTAAAAGGAGCTCCTGCTAAACGTTCCTGCATAGCTGAAATAACAACATTGGGAGAAGTTCCTATCTGTGTCATAAGACCACCTAACAAAGAACCAAATGCCATTGGCATTAAAAAGACAGAAGGTGAAATCTGAGAACGACGAGCAAATTGAAAAGCAATTGGAAGCATAATAGCTAACGCACCAATGTTTTTCACAAACATTGATAAAAATACCACAGTAATAACTAAAAAAGCCAATTGAAGGCGCACTGATTTTACATCTGGCCATATCCGTTGAATAATAAATTCCATTATACCAGAGCGTGATACAGCCGTACTTACAATAAACACACTACCTACAATAATAACAATATCATTACTAAAACCGCTAAATGCCTCCTTTGGACTAACAAGGCCAACGACACAAGAAATTAATAACGTACAAACAGCAATAAGATCATAACGGAATCGATCCCAAATAAAAATAGCCATCATGAGACCAATGATAGAAAAAGCCATTATTTGATCTTCTGTCATAATATCCACCTCTCCCCATTAGATTACAATGAAAAACAATATATTTGTTGTTTTTTAACCGCTCCTATAAAAAGCGACAAGATAAAAGCAGACATGGATATATTTTAAGCATGATGTAATACCATAAACAAAATCATGACCATCACATACTTATTATCTGTATGATAGCTCTTTTATAAAATGCTGAAACCAAAGAAAATTGGTGACAACTGATAAAAGTATATTGCAGTTTAGAATTATTCTACATACAAAAAATATAAATTGATAATTGTTGAACTGGTGCATAACATATCTAAGCCTTTGTCGTTACTTAAAGAAACTTATCTACACCTTCACATATAGTGAAAAAACGAAAGAAAAAATAATGATCAATTTTAATGGCGGATTAAAATACTGGCTAACATATATTATTGGATTTGCTGCTATTTTAGCAATTATAATTGTCGGTAGTTTTTATATGGCAAAACCTTATCTTGACAATTTTGTAAAACGAGAAATAGCTCGCCGTTCCATAAAAGCAGAGACATCCGAAGTCAGCATCATGGGCAAAATTAACATGACGAATGTCACTGTACCATCCCCTTCTGGCATGTCACTTAAAATTGGTGCTGTATCAGCTCGTCCACCAATTTCCTTTATTCCTGGTACCTTCACACTTTATAATGTTGATCTGAAGCAAGATAATATTCACGTACGAATTCCCAAAATTTCTATTAATAGTGTATTCCTAAAAGAAAAAGATACCACGATCAAACCTTCCCTTTTGCAATCAATTATGCGTATTGATCTTGCGTCTATTATCGCACCAGATATATTGTTTTCTATAGAAAATAAGCATAAATTACCCACAAACCTTGCAATAAAGGATTTTGAACTTTCTGACTTTAAAAATGGTCATATTCGTTCTGTTGGCATAAAAAGCATGGATTTTGTAGAGGCATCCGTAAAAGACGGAAAATCGGTGCGTCTGGTTGCCAAAAGTGATGCACTTAAAATTCGTGATATTGATTTCTACTATGCTCATTATATGACTTTTGGGGGGAATAACACCATCAATAAGGAAAAGACCCTCATTGGTCCTATTTCTCTAAATGGCATGGTGATCAATGTTTTTGAAGAAACAGAAAAAAATCCCTATGCCTCTCTCTCTCTTGGCAAATTTAAAATGTCTGCTCTAAAAGTGCGACCGCCTGAACAAGCTCCTGAGAAATTAGCTAGGGATTATCTTAACGCAAAAAAAGCAAACAATCAGATCGCTGAAACAGCTGCACGGAACGCTATTCTTATAAACTCCGTGCCCCTCATGATTTCAGCTAATATCCAACTTGATAAAGCTGCCATTGATGCACCACAGCTAAAGGCAACATTCGATTCACTCCAATACAAAGTAAGTCAATGGACACAGCCTGAGGAACAGCCTGTACTAAAAGAATTGCTAGTTTTTCTCGATAATTTTTCATTGGTACCTAAAAAAATAGAAAAAGAAAGCTTTAATGTCTTCAATAATATGGACTTTAATTCTGTTAATTTTTCAGGAAAAATTGATATTTCTTATGATGAAAAAAAGCGTACACTTTTTCTTAATACAATATCTCTCGATGTAAAAGATATTGGCTCTGGAAGAATATCCGCTAAAGTTGTTAATCTTGATAAAAAAATCTTTTCTGGTCAAAAAGATGCAATAGGTGCCGCTGTTCAAGACATTGGTATCACTGAAATTGATATGCGCTATACAGATGCAGGCTTCATTGATAAGTTTTTTTCTTCTCTTGCACAAAATTTTAATGACAGTGACCATGATCTCAAAAAGGAACTCTATGACCATTTTTCTCTGATGATGATGCAAAGCATTAAAATATTGCTAAAAGATTATGAAGACGCTGAAAATATTTCAAAGTCATTTGGTGACTTTGCTAAAAATCCGCAAACATTGATGATCAAAGTAACAGCGAAAGATAAAAAAGGTCTTACAGTAGATGACTTCGTAACTATCTTACAAAATGATCTATCAGCGGCTTTGAGCAAAGTAAATTTAACTGTCAAGACTGCATTATAGCACATAAAAACATACTCAACTTTAAAAATGATGCTCTTAACAATGGATAAGAGCATCATTTTTATTTTCTTCTCTTGTATGATATAATCGGAGTGTTCTATATGATATTCGCACAAAAGCCATACTAGAAAAATTATCGATACTTGGAGTTGTTGATGTCTGATTTATCCTCAAATCGTTTACCCAATCGTGCTTCTCGTGTCACAAATCAAGCGCTTTCTGCCATTGAAGGTTTTCTTCATATCGAAGCTTTCAGCGGTATTATTCTTTTACTGGCAGCAGCTGCCGCACTCATTTTTGCTAATTCTCAATATTTTTCTAATTATGAAACTTTTTGGCATACACCTCTTGGTTTTAACTTTGGTCATTTTACCTTCTCATGGGACTTACATTTTTGGGTTAATGATGTTCTCATGACTGTTTTTTTTCTCGTAGCAGGAATGGAAATTCGGCGCGAAATTCACGAAGGTGCTCTTGCTGATTTTAAACAAGCAATTTTGCCAATTGTTGCAGCAATAGGTGGAGTTTGTCTCCCTGCAATTATCTATCTCAGCTTCAATCTAAATGGTGGACATACTTACGGTTGGGCTGTACCAACAGCCACAGATATTGCCTTTGCTCTTGGTATTCTTGCTCTTCTTGGAAAAAAGATTCCTTCCAACCTGCATGTCATTCTTTTATCCTTAGCAATTATTGATGATATCATTGCTGTTCTTATCATTGCTCTCTTTTACTCAACAAGCTTTGATCCTAGTGGTTTAGCTATTGCGGCAGCAGGTATTGCTTTGGTGTTATTTTTTCAATGGATTGGACTTGCATCAGCATGGGTTTACACTTTACCTGGTGCAATCATCTGGTGGGGTTTAATGGTAACAGGAGCTCATCCATCACTTGCTGGCGTAATTTTAGGTATGATGACTCCAGTTTTGCCCACCCGTACTCTTGTAGCTCCGCTCACAATACTAAGCAATGCCATGACAATTCTTCAAGAAAAAAATATAAAAACAGACTTGCATCATATCTCGACCGCATTGAAAAAAATGCGTAGAGGACAACGTGATATGATTGCACCTGTAACACGTGTTCAAAAAGCATTGCATCCATGGGTCGCATATTGTGTAATGCCAATTTTTGCCTTTGCAAATGCTGGTGTTAGTTTTGCAAATTTTGATCTTTCTTCAGAAAAATCATTCTTGATTGTACTTGGAATTGTCATTGGTTTATTTGTGGGGAAGCCTCTTGGCATTATAACTGCAAGCTATCTAGCAGTAAAATCAGGACTATGTCGCTTGCCTCCAAATACAACATGGACAGGTATATTGCTGATTGGATTTTTAGCAGGAATTGGCTTTACAATGTCTATATTCGTTTCAATGCTTGCTTTTAAAGATATTGTCCTGCTTGATTCTGCAAAAATTGGTGTACTTTGTGGATCTGGCTTATCCGCTCTCGCGGGACTTGGATATGGAATTATTTACATCAAACGCAGCAAAAAAGTATCTCACAATTCTCAATAAATTAAATGACAACACTTTTTACTTTCATATTCTAAATAGCCAGTTTAGCTTATTCATTGTGTTATGTTTGTAGTATAATAGCATAATAATAAGAGGGATTTTCTATTGCTCCTTCATCAATAAATAAGCAAAAAGATTCGATACCGCTTTTTAAAATTATTAAACTTCCCGATAAATTTTATGAAGAAGGTAAGTTATGATAATATATAATTTACGCAAAATAATTTATCTTTATCTGATTACGTCATTCAGATCATAACTAATAGATAAAAATAATCGATTTGTGTTAAATTCTATCCGTAAATGAATAAGGAGATTTTCCTTCATAAACATTTTTACTAAAATCATGGTTAACTATTTCAAATGTTTCAATTTCATTATTATCATACGTATACAAATTGCATTTTCCATAACAAAAACGTCCGAAATCTGCCCTCTCTATTAAATCAATATACTAAGGAAAAAATTTTTACATATTCTCTAAGTTGAAGATATTACTTTATAGTAATTGCCACATAGCTCTTTGCTTTAAATGCTTATTTATCTTATAAAAGGCGTAAGAACTCACAGAAAAGAATATAATAAAGTTGCAAAAATCATTTAGATGGAGCACAAAACACCACTAAAATAAATCCTTATTGGCTATATTTTTTCGCAATTACATGAAAATCAGATGAAATCAAACTTTGACTATAACTTAAATTTTTCATCTGTGAAGCTATCCCTTCGTAGCATATTTGTTTAAATGAACGCGGGCACTTTCTTCCTATACAAAATGTTATTTGTATAGGATATTTACTCCCCCGCTAGATGAACACCTCACGTTATTTGGAAGCTCTTGAGAGTAAAAAAACGCTTACCCATTCTCAAGGCCGTAAACAGCATGCAATGTTCTTACCGCAAGTTCAGTGTAAGCACTATCAATCAAAATAGAAATCTTAATCTCTGAAGTAGTGATTGCCTGAATATTAATACCTTTTTCAGCTAAAGCCTTAAATGCCGTAGCAGCAACACCTGCATGGCTACGCATTCCAATACCAATAACAGATACCTTCGCAAGACCGCTTTCAAATTGGATAACATCAAACCCAATCTCTTTACGATTTTTCTTAAGAAGCGCAACAGCCTTTTCTACATCTGCTGACGGTACGGTAAAAGTCATATCAGTTCTCGAACCATCTTCAGAAGTATTTTGCACAATCATATCGACATTAATTCGCTCTTCAGCTAAGGGACCAAAAATTGCTGCGGAGATGCCTGGACGATCTGCAAGCCGACGTAGTGAAATTTGCGCTTCATCCTTAGCAAAAGCAATGCCAGTAACATTCTGTTGTTCCACGATTTCATCCTCATCGCAAATAAGTGTTCCAGAAGAACTCATTGGATCTCCCATGTCTATAGCATCGGGATCCTCAAAACTTGAGCGCACAAAAGTACGGACTTTGTGAACCATAGCCAACTCAACAGAACGAACCTGTAAAACTTTCGCCCCAAGAGAAGCCATTTCAAGCATTTCTTCAAAAGCTACTTTTGTCAAACGGCGTGCTTTAGGTTCTATGCGTGGGTCAGTTGTATATACGCCGTCTACATCTGTATAAATATCACAGCGATCCGCCTGTATAGCTGCTGCTACTGCAACAGCACTTGTATCTGATCCACCACGTCCCAAAGTAGAAATCCGATTATCTGGAGCTAACCCCTGAAAACCAGCAATAACTGCTACTTGACCTTCTTGCAAACACTGTATTAAAAAAGATCCATCAATATTTGTAATACGCGCACCACTATGCGCACTATCCGTATGAATAGGAATTTGCCAACCAAGCCATGAACGCGCATTCATTCCCATCGCCTGAAGCGTAAGAGCTAATAAACCTGCTGTTACTTGCTCACCAGAAGCAACAACCACATCATACTCATAAGCATTTTCATATTTTGGTGAAATGTCACGCGTCCACTGAACAAGCTCATTAGTTCTGCCAGCCATCGCTGATACTATAACTGCAACCTCATTGCCTGCCGCTACCTCTCTTTTAACATGTCGTGCAACATTTTGAATACATTCAATATTTGCTACAGATGTTCCACCAAATTTCATGACAATACGCGCCATTAATAATCTTACCTTTACACGCTTCTTATCTGAAATGACAATGAAGCCCTACTACCGTATCAACCAACCAGTTTTTTGACATACCGAATATCTATCATTTGCGCAAGTCTAGTATATTTATGTTAACTTCCCTTGACTTTAGATAAAATTCACCTGACTTAATCATTAAAAAGGAAAATGGCATGACAAATAAAACGCGCACTACAATTGATCAGAGTGAAATTGATCACTTTTCACGTATTGCTGCTGAGTGGTGGAATCCACAAGGAAAGTTTCGACCACTTCATCAATTTAATCCAACGCGTCTTGCTTATATTAAGGAAAAAATCTGTCTCGAATTTAACCGTGATCCTATCTCACTTATGCCATTCGAAAATTTAAAAATCCTCGATATTGGATGTGGAGGTGGTTTGTTATGCGAGCCAATGGCACGTTTAGGTGCTACGGTCGTGGGAGCTGATGCTGCACAAACTAACATTGAAGTTGCAAAAATCCATGCAGCCCAAAACAACCTTTCAATTGATTACCGCACCACTACTGCAGAAATGTTAGCCAATGAAGGAGAGCAATTTGATATCATACTCAATATGGAAGTTGTTGAACATGTTGCTAATGTTAATCTCTTCATAAAAGCCACAACAAAAATGCTCAAACCACAAGGGTTGATGTTTGTCTCAACACTCAACCGCACGTGGAAAGCATGGGGGCTAGCTATTATAGGTGCTGAATATATCTTACGTTGGCTTCCTAAAGGAACCCACGACTATAAAAAGTTCATTAAACCTCATGAGCTTAAAAGCTTCTTATCAGAAAATGCTCTAACCATTATTGACGAAATAGGCATTACCTATAATCCATTAAATGACAGCTGGAATCGTTCAAAAGATATGGATGTTAATTATCTGCTGCTTGCAAAAAAGCTTAACGAGAATATATCGTAACCCACAGCTATTATACATCTTTCAGCAAAGAATTGAGTTTGCCCTCAGCATCTAAGGCATAGAGATCATCACAGCCCCCGACATGATAATCACCTATAAAAATTTGTGGAAATGTATTACGTCCATTCGCTCGCTTTACCATTTCTTGACGAAGAGAGGTTGACGCATCAATATCTGTATATTCCACGCCTTTTTTATTAAGCAAATCACGCGCTTTTGCACAATAAGGACAGTTAGGGCGTGTATAAACTATTATCTCTTTCATAATATTAATTCTCCAATGTTTTTTAATACAATCAATTTGAAATCTCTTTTAAGAATCAGGAAAAATAGAAACCTCTTTTAAAGCACGTGAAAATGTTAGAACATCAACTTGCCGCGCACCTGCATGTTTTAACGTTGCAGCTGCCGCTGTAACTGTTGCACCCGTCGTAAAAACATCATCAATCAACAAAATAGAACACCCTTCTATATATTTTTTAACTTTACAAGGTACTTTAAAAGCGTTCCGCACATTCAATTTTCGTTCCTTAGTAGATAAGCTAACCTGTGGACGCGTATGCCGACAACGTACAAGCCAGCTAGGCTTAAAAATTTTTTTCTGTGTTGCTGCAATATAACGAGCAAGTTCAGCAGATTGGTTATAACGCCGCCTAAAAAAACGACGAAAATGCAACGGAATGGGAATAATGATATCACAATCATCAATCACTTCACGTCCAGCAAACACCATCCAATTAGCCATAAAAGATGCCAATTCTATATGATCGCCATATTTTAATCGTGTTACTAAAACTTGTGCAACCCCCTTATGAACTAAAACCGAGCGAACACGCGAAAAAGGAGGAGAATTTTGAATAGCCTCACCGCTGAGAAAACCATCTCCCATATCGCAAACAAAAGGAATCCCCATAACAGGACAATAAGGTTTCGTGATAAATTGGAGATCTTTCCAACACTCAGAACAAACAGTACCATAAGCGGAAACTCTTTGTTGACACTTAGGGCAAATAGGTGGATATAAAATTGTTATCAAGCGCTCAATGAAATTATTCAATATACCCCCGCCATTTAAAGCCACTGCTGAAAAGTATAATATCATCAATTTAGGCTTTTACATCCTTCTTGTGCAAAAAAACCTCCTTCGTATTTTAGAATTTAATGTCTTTAAAAATTTTTAATTCTTATAAATCTGCTTTTATTTCACATCATAAACTTGACATAGCTTACGCAAAAATGAACCTTTTCAAAATATACCATATCATAAATCGAAAGCATTCAATAACATGTCGCATCCTTTAATTTTTGATTATACTCGTATTGAACAATACCGCAAACGTGCTTTCCAAAAAGCAAAAAAAGGAAACGACTTTTTATTGTCTCACATAGCTGAGGATCTTTATAAACGTCTTCGTACTATTAATCGTCTTTTTACACTAGGTTTAGATTTACACGGTCATACTGGACTTGCTACGCAAACTTTGATGAGATCTGGTAAAGTTTGTTCTGTAGAGCGCGTTGAAACAAACATGCTCTACAAGAGTCACGACAAAAAATTTCATTTACGTCATCGAGAAATTCTTGACTTTCCTCAAAATTATTGTGATCTTATTGTTTCTCCCCTTTCATTACAATTGACCAATGATACCCCTGGCGTTCTTAGTCAGATAAAAAATATTCTTAAACCAGATGGCTTATTTCTTGCTGTTATGGCAGGAGCTGGCACGCTAGTAGAATTGCGTGAATGCTTACTACAGGCTGAAATTGAAATTTATGGTGGAACAAGCCCTAGGATTTATCCCTTTGCTGATATTCGTGATGCAGGAGCTCTTTTACAACGTGTTGGCTTTGCTCTACCTGTCGCGGATATTGAAAATGTGACGACACGCTATAATACAATGTTTGACCTTATGTATGACCTTAAAGCTATGGGAATGCAAAATGCACTCATCAATCGCTCACGACGCCCCGTGTCTAGACGCTTTTTCCTTCGCGCTGCTGAAATTTATGCAGAACGGTTTAGTGATTCCGATGGTCGCATTCGCGCAAATTTTTCTTTCATTTGGCTCTCTGGTTGGGCACCTCACCACAATCAACAAAAGCCTCTACAGCCAGGCTCAGCTCAAATATCTCTTGTAGATGTGTTAGGAAAAAAACCAAAGAAATTATAGCTCTTCAACATAAAAATTATTTCTCAAAAATGCTTTTATCCGTTGTACGTAACATCTGACTTGTGATAGTTCCAGCCAGCATTGAATCGCTTACATTTAGAGCTGTACGCCCCATATCAACTAAAGGTTCAATAGAAATGAGTACAGCAACTAAAGAAACAGGCAATCCCATAATTGGTAATACAATCAATGCAGCAAAAATAGCTCCACCACCAACACCAGCAACACCAATAGAACTCAATGTGACAACACCAACAAGGGTCGCAACCCAAGTAAAATCGAGAGGATTAATCCCCACAGATGGTGCTATCATGGTCGCAAGCATCGCTGGATAAAGACCCGCACAACCATTTTGTCCAATCGTTGCCCCAAAAGAGGCTGCAAAACTCGCAATTGATTGTGGCACACCAATCCACTGCGTTTGCGCCTCAATATTCAAAGGAATACTCGCAGCACTTGAACGACTACTAAAAGCAAATGTCAAAACAGGAAAAACCTTCTTGAAAAAGCGAAATGGATTAATTCCTGATATGCCAAGCAACACACCATGAACCCCAAACATGAGGATAATACCAACATAGGAAGCGATGACAAAAATCAGTAATTTATAAATATCTGCAATATTTGAGGTTGCTCCTAGCTTAGTCATAAGTGCAAAAACACCATAAGGTGTCAAAGAAATCACAATACGGACTAACCTTATAATCCAAGATTGTGCGACCTGAATGAATAAAAGAGCTTTTTCCCCCTTATCAGAATCATCTTTCCTTAAATGAATAACAGCAACACCCAAAAATGTTGCAAAAATAACAACACTAATAATTGACGTACGCTTGACTCCGCTTAACTCAGCAAATGGATTTGTAGGAATCAAAGATAAAATCATCTTCGGTACGCTTATATCTCCAAGTTGAGAAATGTGGGACCAAAGAGCAGTAGAAACATTTTCCCCACCATCTACCAGACTATTCGCTGTTAATCCAAAAAAATTAGTCACAAATACGCCAATCAGCGCTGAAATAGCAGTTGTAAAAAGCAATATTGAGATTGCCATTATACTAATTTTGCTAATAGATTCAACAGAATGCAGATGAGCGACTGCTAAAACGATAGAGATAAAAACCAGTGGCATAACAATCATTTGCAGTAACAAAATATAGCCATCTCCAACAATGTTAAACCACTCAACAGATTGTAACAGGGTGGTTTCACCCTCTCCATAAATAATCTGTAAAACACTGCCAAAAATCAAGCCAAGGATTAAACCTAGTATAACACGTAGTGAGAGACTCCATTTCATTTTTTTACTTTGAGAAAGCAATAACAAAAAAATAATAAATAGAAACAAATTAATAAAAAAATTAAATGCCATAATTTATACCCACTATCGTTGTGCTTTATATAAAAAATAACGCATAGCTCAAAATCAATATGTAATATCTAGAAACAAACTATAAAGCTTGCTACAATTTCATGAAGTCATTATTTTTTGAAATTATAGGTTAGAAGAACTTTTTTGTATATTAATAGTTGTTTTAACTTTTACCAGACAAACAATACAAATAGTCTGCTTTAAATTTCAATATGCGATGATACAGTAAGAATTATTACGGTGTTGATTAAACAGTTGCTCACGCAAAAATGGAATAATCTTCAGCAATAACCACAAAAACTCTTCTTCAAAAAGAGTCTTTTAGAGCTCTCTTCATCATGAGTGCCTCATGAAACGAGGCATCTTTTATCTGTGGACATACTTTTCTCACAAACACATTAAAGAAGAAAATTTTTTAATACTTGAATCAATGGCTTGTCAGCATCAGGCATGTGATAATTATCAAGATCGCCAATAAAAACCCATTTTAAATTTTGCCCTTCCCGCCCTTGCGCAACACCCTCATAATGATAACAAAGATACAATGGCATTAAGAGATGAAATGTTTCGTAAGCATGGCTCGCAAATGTTAAAGGTAGTAAATTATTTGGCTGAACATGAACACCTAACTCTTCCTCTAATTCACGAATCAATGATGCTTCTGGAGTTTCACCTTTCTCAACCTTTCCACCAGGAAATTCCCATAAACCAGCTAGTGATTTTCCTTGAGGACGTTCTGTAAGCAAAACACGATTATCTTGATCCAACAATGCGCATGCAACGACAAGAAGAAGTGCATTTTTTATACGCATACCGCTCTCCCACAGGCATAATAAGGATAATCATTTCTTTTACCATAAATCTCCACTCTAAAACGAAAAGATTCGCATACCTAATTCCCAAAAGAATATACAGATGCAGATATCGCTATGTTAAACTTATGGCAGATTAACTAACTTCTGTAATCACCATTGATCATAACGTACTCCTTCGTCAAATCACAAGACCAAACTGTTGCTTTACCGCTGCCCAAACCGATATCAACACGAATTGTGATGTGTTTACCTTGCATATAAGCATCAATTGTCTCTTCATTATACTCAGGATCACGTTCACCATTGATAGCCAAGCGATGTTCACCAAACCAAATAGTCAACAGATCACGATCTACTTCAACCCCTGCCTTACCAACCGCCATAACCACACGCCCCCAATTAGCATCTTCACCAGCAATAGCTGTTTTTACAAGTGGTGAATTTGCAATGGACAGAGCAATAGTCTTGGCAGCATTGTCTGTTGTAGCACCAATCACATTTACCTCAATTAAATGACGGGCACCTTCACCATCACAAACAACTTGTAACGCAAGTTCACGCAAAAGCTCACTTAATTGCTTGTAAAATATCTCATAACGCGAATCAGATTTACTTGTGAGACAGGGGAAATTTCCCTTTGCTTTTCCTGTCGCAAACAACATGAGTGTATCTGATGTTGAAGTATCGCTATCGACAGTAATCGAGTTAAAAGAACCCTGAACCGCTTCTGATAACATGGCTTGCAGGATATCTGAAGAAATTGCCGCATCACTCACCACAAAAGATAGCATCGTTGCCATATCTGGTGCAATCATACCAGCACCCTTTGCAATCCCGTTAATGGTAATAGTTATTCCTCCACAATCAAATCTACGTGTAGCAAGTTTTGGAAATGTATCCGTTGTCATAATGGCTTTTGCAGCCTCCAACCAATTTCCTTCTTTTGCTGTCTTAGCCATATCTGGTAAAAGGTTTATAACACAGGACGCATCCATTGGCTCTCCGATAACACCTGTAGAAGCTACGAAAATTTCGTTCTCTTTAACCTTTAAAGCATTTGCTGCAGCACACGTTATTGCATTTGTTGTTTGCTTTCCTTTTCGTCCCGTAAAGGCATTTGCATTCCCAGAATTAACAACAACCCCCCTAGCAATTCCATGAAGAAGCGAGGCACGACAATGATCCACAGGAGCAGATGGACATTTTGAACGTGTAAAAACACCTGCTACACTTGCTGGCTCATCGAAGATAATGAAAAGAAGGTCTGTACGACCTTTATATTTAATCCCAGCCTCAGCTGTTGCTATCCGCACACCAGACAATGGCAGAAGTTTTGGTATTTTTAGGGGAGACAAAGGCAATAGTTTTAAAATCACAACACGTCTCCCATAAAAATAAATGAAGCTGCTTGCAATTTAATGATTACGAAAAAACAACTTCTAGCAAAAAAGTTGCTGAGCTCTTTAATAAAGTCAATGTATCAAATTGCCCAGCCTTGAAAAATACTATTCTGCTTCTTCTTCGTTAGATGCTTCACTTGGAAACGACATACCATTTTCATGAGGTAATTGCATAAGTTTTTCAACATTAGCGTCAGGATATTTTACATTTATCGTACTGCGTAAATCAGTAATAAGCTTTTGGTAGCGCTCCTTTATAAGCTGTGTACGCAACATCTCTTTAACATCATCAAATACAGGAGGTTGTTTTAAACGACGGTCTTCTACCTTAATAACATGCCAACCAAAAAGACTTTCAACGGGTTTTTTGGTGTATTCTCCAACTTTCAAACCAAATGCAGCATCTTCAAAAGGTTTGACCATTTGACCACGACTAAAGTAACCAAGATCGCCTCCAACAGAAGCAGAACCATCTGTTGAGTTCTTTTTTGCAACTTCTTCAAAATTTTCCCCCTTATTTAAACGCGTAATGATAGATTCTGCTTCTTTTTTTGTTTTAACCAAAATATGGCGCGCTTTCACTTCATCCTCTTTGGGCAAAGCAGCAACTTCCTTATCATAAAGAGCTACCAAATCAGTATCTGAAATTTGATCAACAACCATCTGTTTAAAATACAACTGCTGAAGAACATTATCACGCATCACAGCCATACGTTTATCGTAAGCTTCAGTCTTATCAAGACCTTTGCTAATTGCCGCTTTAGTAAGTACTTGCATATCTAGGTAGGCTTTTAAAACCGTTATACGGCGTTGTTCATCAGGAATACGCGCTAAGTTAGGATTTATTTCAAGTGCTAACTCATCCAATTGCCCTGCTGTAATCTCCTTCCCATCAATAACTGCCATAACATGAGAAGCAGCAACTGTTTTTTCAGAATCTTTCTCCAAAGTTTTTAAATCATTTGGAGTAGATTCTGCGCTTTTTTGAGCAGCCACCCCCAAACTTGTGCTCGCCAATAAAGCTGATATCAAAAACAGCGTGATAAAGTTAAATTTCATAAATATACTCCTTAAAAATAGACGCATGCTCAAATTTCAGTTTTTATCATAACACTTTACATCTCTAAACATAGATAAATAAATTGGTAATGTTGTAAAAAAATATAAACTTTTCCTCTTATTTTAGTCTATCTTATCGCACTTTATGATGCTGAAAACATGATGATATAGAAAAATGTCATATTATACCCTAAATTACTCCGTAATTATGTCAACTAAATAGCATTACTAAAGTTGACATAGTGCACTTAGCTCCTTATCTCTACTTCGTAATTTTAAGTGAAAAGTTACGCACAAACAAATATAATAAATAGTAGCATCTGCATCTGGTTATATTAAACACCTTAGAGGATGCGGAGTATGGGGATAACATATGAAACATCCAATTGTAGTGATAATCAATAAAGGAAAGGACCAGAAATGGTCGGTTTAGGTGTTTTTGCACGTAGTCTTTTTGGCTCTACTCATGAACGTCGTCTCAAAGCTTTTCGTCAAAAAGTCGTAAAAATTAATGCTTTGGAAGAACAATTCCAAAAGTTAAGTGATACACAACTTTGCCAAAAAACTGATGAATTTCGTCAGCGATTAGCTGAAGGCGAAACCGTTGATTCACTCCTACCAGAAGCGTTTGCAACTGTCCGTGAAACGGCAAAGCGTGTTTATAATATGCGTCCTTTTGATGTACAGCTCATTGGTGGAATGGTACTTCATGACCGAGGTATTGCTGAAATGCGTACTGGTGAAGGTAAAACATTAATGGCAACGCTGCCAGTCTACCTCAATGCCTTAGAAGGGAAAGGCGTTCATGTTGTTACGGTAAACGATTATCTTGCTAGTCGTGATGCTGAAGCCATGGGAAAAATTTACGGTTTTTTAGGACTAACAACAGGTGTGATTCTACATAATCTTGATAATGATGCTCGCCGAGCAGCCTATGCATGTGACATCACCTATGCAACCAATAACGAATTGGGCTTTGACTATCTCCGTGATAATATGGCTTTTGATCGCAGTCAAATGGTTCAACGTGAACATCATTATGCAATCGTCGATGAAGTTGATTCTATCCTCATTGATGAAGCGCGTACTCCCCTTATCATTTCTGGTCCTCTAGAAGATCGTACCGATTTTTATAACCTTATTGATACATTTATTCCTGCCTTAACTCCGGAAGACTACGAAATAGATGAAAAACAAAAAACAACAACTTTTACTGAAATCGGTACTGAAAAAATTGAAAAAATGCTCGAACAGGCTGGGCATCTTAAAGGTGAGAGTCTCTACGATATAGAGAATGTCATGATCGTCCATCACGTCAATAACGCTCTCAAAGCCCATAAGTTATTCGTCCGCGATAAGGATTACATCGTTCGCAATGATGAAATTGTTATTATTGATGAATTTACGGGTCGTATGATGCCAGGACGGCGTTACTCTGAAGGACTTCATCAAGCACTAGAAGCCAAAGAGCATGTTGCTATTCAACCAGAAAATCAAACATTAGCTTCTATTACTTTCCAAAATTATTTTCGTATGTATAGAAAATTGTCTGGTATGACTGGTACTGCTACAACCGAAGCCGAAGAATTTAATAATATTTATGGTCTTGACGTTGTTGAAGTTCCTACAAATTTACCAATACAACGCTGTGATGAAGATGATGAAATCTACCGAACAGCAGAAGAAAAATATCGTGCTATTATAGATAATATTCGTCAGGCGCACGAAAAAGGACAGCCTATTCTTGTTGGAACAACCTCTATTGAAAAATCAGAACTATTGGCAGAACGCTTACGAAAAGAAGGTATTACCGATTTTAGAGTCCTGAATGCCCGCTATCATGAGCAAGAAGCATATATCATTGCACAGGCAGGAGTTCCTGGAGCTTTAACTATCGCAACGAATATGGCTGGTCGCGGTACTGATATACAGCTCGGTGGAAATGTCGAAATGCGCATTCGACAAGAATTACAAGACATCCCTGAAGGAACAGAGCGGACTGCTAAAATCGAAAAAATAAAAAAAGATGTTCAACAGCTCAAAGAGAAAGCACTAGCAGCTGGTGGTCTTTACGTTATTGCTACTGAACGCCATGAAAGTCGTCGTATTGATAATCAACTTCGTGGACGCTCTGGTCGCCAAGGCGACCCTGGTCGCTCAAAGTTCTTTCTCTCTCTCCAAGACGATCTTATGCGTATCTTTGGCTCAAACCGTATGGATGGCATGCTACAAAAACTTGGGTTGAAAGAAAATGAAGCCATTATGCATCCATGGATTAATAAAGCTCTTGAAAAAGCGCAAAAAAAAGTCGAAGCACGAAATTTTGAAATTCGTAAAAATTTATTAAAATACGATGATGTAATGAATGACCAGCGCAAAGTTATTTTTGAGCAGCGTATGGAGATAATGAACATCGATGACTTAACTGAAATGATCGTTGAAATGCGCAATGAAGTCGTCGAAGATCTCGTAGAAATCCACATACCATCTGAAACATATGCTGAAAAATGGGATGTAAAAGCACTTCAAGAAGAACTTCATCAGCTCTTCAATTTGGAGCTTCCAGTAGAAGAATGGGCAAAAGAAGATGGAATTGTTGCAGAACAAATCTTAGAACGCGTATCAGATGCTGTTATTAAACTTGAAAACGAACGTGCTGAACGCTATTCTCCAGAAATTATGGCTTATTTCCAAAAAGCTGTATTACTCGAAACCATTGATATATTATGGCGTGAGCATCTGGTAAATTTAGATCATTTACGTTCTGCCGTTGGTTTTCGTGGTTATGCACAACGGGATCCACTCAATGAATATAAAACAGAATCGTTTGAGCTTTTTCAGACTATGCTCAAAAATCTGCGCAGAAATGTTATTTCTAAACTCATGCGTTTCGAGGTCGTTCAGCAACCTACAGAATCGATGTCTATGCACGCTAACGCGGATGATTCTGTCTTAAATGACCAAGAGAAAAAAAATGATCCCATTTTGTGGACGCAGTCACAAGAGAATAGGTTTGTTAATCCAAATGACCGCGACCCTAATGATTTAACTACATGGGGAAAAGTTGGACGCAATGAACGTTGTCCTTGTGGTTCAAAGAAAAAATACAAACATTGCCACGGAGCTTTCGTCTGAAAAGTAAACAATTAAAATGAATAAGAAAAATTATGAAAAAGAATTACGCGCAGCAGGTTTAAGAGTAACACGTCAAAGGCGTATTATTCTTGATATTTTGATCGACACAAACGACCATCCAAACGCGTTTGAAATTTTTCAGCGTGCCAATAAAGTAGATTCTAGTATTTCTTTATCGACTGTTTATCGAACCATGAAAATATTAGAAGAAAATGGAGCAATCCATCGCCACACCTTTAGTGGTGGACCTTCTCGTTTTGAGCAAGCAGATGGAAAGCATCATGATCACCTTATTGATGTAGAAACAGGAAAAGTTATAGAATTTCAATCTGATATGATTGAAAAACTACAAGAAGAAATTGCAAAATCTCTTGGTTATAATATCATTCATCGTCGTTTTGAACTTTATGGGAAAAAATGCAACCCTTAAATAAATGATTTCATACATATAATCAGAAAACTCTTCATACAAATCGGATTTACATAAGTCCATAATAAAACCTACACTATAACTTTCATTGGCAAAAAAGCTTTCCTGCTTTATTGCCCCCTTCTATATGATGCTATAAAATAATCGGTCACCAATACTTAATAAATTAGGCTAATATTATCATGGTTTCCTTGCCACAAGATCGTATAAGACAACTTGAAAAGCGCTTTGAAATAATTGAAAGTCAAATGGCTAAAAGCCCAAACGCTGAAACTTATGTAAAATTAGCTTCTGAATATGCAGAATTACAGCCAATTGTTACTTCTATACGAACATTAAGCGCTCTTTACACAGAAATCACAGAGCTGGACACCATCATAAATGACAAATTAACGGATGTGGATATGCGCAATCTTGCCCAAGAAGAGCTTCCATCGTTATATCAAAAAACGGAACAACTTGAACAAGAGCTCCAGATTCTTCTTTTGCCTAAAGACGTTGCTGATGAAAAAAGCGCTATTGTTGAAATTCGAGCAGGAACAGGCGGATCAGAAGCAGCACTTTTTGCAGGTGATCTTTTCCGCATGTATGAACGTTATGCAGCTTCTCATAACTGGAAAGTTGAAGTTGTTTCGCTCAATGAGGGCGAAGTTGGTGGATATAAAGAGATTATTGCTACTGTTTCAGGCAAAGGTGTCTTTTCTAAACTAAAGTTTGAATCAGGCGTCCATCGTGTACAACGCGTCC
This sequence comes from Bartonella propinqua, assembly GCF_047263965.1. Classification (NCBI taxonomy): domain Bacteria; kingdom Pseudomonadati; phylum Pseudomonadota; class Alphaproteobacteria; order Hyphomicrobiales; family Bartonellaceae; genus Bartonella; species Bartonella propinqua. The sequence goes on from NZ_JBLEBK010000003.1 coordinate 202,163, forward strand.
CTGAAACAGAAACTGGTGGACGCATTCATACGTCTGCAGCAACCGTTGCAGTACTTCCAGAGGCTGAAGAAATTGACATTGAGATTCGCCCTGAAGATATCCGCATAGATACAATGCGTGCTTCTGGAGCAGGAGGACAACATGTCAATACAACTGATTCAGCTGTTCGTATTACACATATTCCAACAGGAATTATGGTAGTGCAAGCAGAAAAATCACAGCATCAAAACCGAGCACGTGCACTTCAAATTTTACGTGCACGCTTATTCGATATAGAACGACAAAAAGCAGAAAGTGAACGCTCAGCATCTCGCAAAAATCAAGTTGGCTCTGGTGATCGATCAGAACGCATTCGCACCTATAATTTTCCACAAGGGCGTGTCACGGACCATCGTATTAATCTCACTCTGTATAAACTTGACCGCATCTTAGAAGGAGATATTGATGAGCTTATTAATGCGCTCATATCTGATTATCAAACAACTCTTCTTACTGAAATGGGTGCTAATGAATGAATGATTATTCTCTCGATAGAATCATTCAGCAAACTCAAGAAAAATTGCGCTACCATAAAATTTCTGAAGCTAATCTTGATGCCAAAATACTTGTTGAATGGATAACGAATACAAATGCATCTGATAGAATTACTCGACCAAATTTGCGTTTATCTCCTGAGCAAATAGTACGATTAGAACAAGCTGTGCAACGACGTATTGCAGGCGAACCCGTGTATCGTATCATAGGGAAACGAGAATTTTACGGAATATCCTTTGTATTATCGCAAGACACACTCGAGCCACGACCTGACACAGAGACGTTGGTGGATCTTGTCTTACCTCTCCTTAAAAAATATGTAAAACAATCAGGAAAAACAACGCTGCTTGATATGGGAACAGGCAGTGGTGCCATCGCTATTGCAATTCTTAAACAAATTCCTCAATCCTATGCAGTAGCTGTTGATATTTCTGAAAATGCTCTCAAAACCGCTATAAAAAATGCAGAAAATGCGAAAGTTATACATCGTTTTACACCACTTCTCAGTGATTGGTTTGATTCTGTCACGAATCGATTTGATCTCATTATTTCTAACCCACCCTATATTCCAGAACGAGATATAAAAAATCTTGCAAAGGAAGTGCGTCTACATGACCCATTACGTGCGCTAATCGGTGGGAAAGATGGTCTTGATTTTTATCGAAAAATCGCGCACAAAGCGGTGCACTATTTAAATGAAAAAGGCTATGTAGCCGTCGAAATCGGCTACTCTCAAGAAAAAAAAGTCTGCGATTTATTTGAAAAAAATGGCTTTCAGTGTCTAAAGATTTGCAAAGATTTATGTGACATACCCCGCGGACTTCTCTTTACATACAATCATTAAAATTCCCAATCATCGTCTACGGTAGCAACTGCCTTGCCAATAACGTAGGAAGAACCAGAACCTGAAAAGAAGTCATGATTTTCATCAGAGCTCGGTGATAAAGCTGCCAAAATAGCTGGGTTAACACGACAAACTTCAGGGGGGAAAAGAGATTCAAAACCCAAATTCATTAAAGCCTTATTCGCATTATAATGCAGAAAAACTTTAACATCTTCCGTCAGCCCAATAGAATCATAAAGATCTTCAGTATATTTGCATTCAATATTGTAAAGGTCAAAGAGCAAGTCGAAAGCAAAATCTTTTATTTCTTGCTTTTTGGCTTCATCCAGTTTCGCAAACCCTAATTGAAATTTATAACCTATATAATAACCATGTACAGCTTCATCGCGAATAATAAGCCGAATTAGATCAGCTGTATTGCTTAATTTAGCACGACTTGCCCAATACATAGGTAAATAAAAACCAGAATAAAATAAAAAGCTTTCAAGTAAAGTCGAAGCAATTTTCTTCTTTAGTGGATCATCCGCTTCATAACGTTCAAGTACCAGTCTAGCCTTTTTTTGCAAATGAACATTTTCTTCTGACCACCTAAAAGCATCATCTACTTCTACAGTTGAACACAAAGTTGAGAAAATAGAAGAATAAGAGCGCGCATGAACCGCTTCCATGAACGCAATATTCGTTAACACTGCTTCTTCATGCTCTGTTATCGCATCAGCCATAAGTGAAATGGCTCCCACTGTATTTTGAACTGTATCTAAAAGAGTCAACCCTGTAAAAACACGAATCGTTAGCTTGCGCTCTTCCTCCTTCAAACTTGCCCATGAAGGGATATCATTAGAAAGCGGAACCTTCTCAGGCAACCAAAAATTTCCAGTTAAACGATTCCAAACTTCAAGATCCCTTTCATCGTGTAATCTATTCCAATTCACAGCAGAAACAACAGGATTCTTGGTTGTAATCTTTGTCATAAACTATCTCCTACAGACTGCATGAAACACAGCCATCCACTTGTGTTCCACTCAACGCCACTTGTCGCAACCGCACATAGTAGATACTCTTTATACCTTTTTTCCAAGCATAAATTTGTGCACGGTTAATATCACGCGTAGTAGCAGTATCAGGAAAAAACAGCGTTAACGAAAGACCCTGATCAACATGCTGTGTAGCAGCAGCATAAGTATCAATAATTTTTTCAGGACCAATCTCATAAGCATCTTGGTAGAAGTTTAAATTCGTATTGTCCATGTAAGGAGCGGGATAATAGACGCGTCCAATTTTTCCTTCTTTGCGAATCTCAATCTTTGCAGCAATCGGATGAATAGAAGATGTTGCGTGATTAATATAAGAGATAGATCCCGTAGGTGGCACTGCTTGAAGATTACGATTATAAAGCCCGTACTTAACAACTAACTCTTTAAGTTCTTGCCAATCTTTTTGGTTCGGAATCACAATTTTGTTACGCGCAAAAAGCTCTTGCACAAGCGGAAATTGTGGTTTCCATTCTTTCTCAATATATTTTGCAAAAAAACTGCCATCTGCATAAGTTGACTTTTCAAACCCTGCAAACATTTTTTGACGCTCACGTGCAATCAAATTGGAAGCACGTATTGCATGATATGCCACAGTATAAAAATAAATATTGGTGAAATCAATCGCTTCTGGAGACCCGTAATAAATCTGTTCACGCGCTAAAAAACCATGCAAATTCATTTGTCCCAAACCAATTGCATGACTTTCAGCATTGCCCTTCGCAATAGAAGGTACACAAGCAATATCGCTCATATCGGAAACAGCTGTGAGAGCACGGACAGCAGATTCCACTGTTCGCCCAAAATCATCACTTTCCATTGCTTTTGCAATATTCATTGAACCAAGATTACAAGATATATCACTTCCAACGGTGCGATACGTTAAATCCGTTTCCAGTTCACTTGCTTCACTCACCTGTAAAATTTCTGAACATAAATTACTCATAACAATACGTCCAGCTATCGGATTGGCGCGGTTAGCAGTATCTTCAAACAAAATATATGGATAACCTGACTCAAATTGAATTTCTGCTAATGTTTGGAAAAAGACACGCGCACTTATTTTCTTTTTACGAATCTCTGCATTATCAACAAAAGACCGATAGTGCTCCGTCAAAGAAATATCGCTAAAAGATTGGCCTGTAACGCGTTCAATATCATAAGGTGAAAATAAATACATATCTTCATTATTACGCGCAAGCTCAAAAGTAATATCTGGAATAACGACACCAAGCGAAAGAGTTTTAATTCTGACCTTTTCATCAGCATTCTCACGCTTTGTATCTAAAAACTTCATAATATCTAAATGGTGCGCATGCAAATAAACAGCACCCGCACCCTGTCGCGCACCAAGTTGATTGGCGTAAGAAAAGGAATCTTCCAAAAGTTTCATTACAGGCAAAATACCTGAAGATTGATTTTTTATTTTCTTGATTGGTGCCCCTGCTTCTCGCAAATTCGTTAAACACAGCGCCACGCCTCCACCGCGTTTCGAAAGCTGTAAAGCTGAATTTATCGAACGACCTATCGATTCCATACTATCTTCAACACGCAGCAAGAAACACGACACCAATTCGCCGCGCTGCTTTTTTCCTGCATTCAAAAATGTCGGTGTTGCAGGTTGAAACCGCCCTGTAATAATTTCATCCACAAGATTCTCAGCAAAAGCCTTATTGCCTTGCGCTAAATATAAAGCCACAAGACAAACACGGTCTTCATAACGCTCCAGATAGCGCTCTCCATCAAAAGTTTTTAGTGTATAACTTGTATAATACTTAAAAGCACCCAAAAAAGTAGGAAAGCGAAACTTAAATGCGTAAGCGCGTTTAAAAAGTTTTTTGATAAAAGAGAAGTCGTAAAGCTCAAACAAAGATTTTTCATAATAGCCTTCTTCTATCAAGTAATCTATCTTTTCCTTGAGATTATGAAAAAAAACTGTGTTTTGATTAACATGCTGGAGAAAATACTGTCGTGCAGCAAGTCGATCCATATCAAACTGAATATGACCATTGTCGTCATAAAGATTAAGCATCGCATTTAATGCATGATAATCAATAACTTTATCGATATCATGCTTAAAAGAGATAGCTTCTTTTTCTCCCAGTTCCAAAATATTATCTACCCCTTTTATTTCAGTACTACAAAGTATATTTTGTAGATATTGTTAATCGTAATTTTGTCAATATTATAATTCATATAATCTAGATTATATGAATTATAATCTAGTGGACTATAATTCAAGTCTATCAATATTTTTATATAACATTTTGCTAAACATTTCAAATTTTGCATGCACTTGCCCAACATTTCTTGCATGCACTTGCCCAACATTTCTTGCATGCACTCGCCCAACATTTCTTGCATGCACTCGCCCAACATTTCAAATTATAATATCGACAAAATTACGATATAGTGCTGAAATTTATTTTTTTATCTCTCCAAAATTCTTTTAATTTTTTTTGAACATAAATAACATCTTCATCTGTCCCACGTAATTCAAAACGGTAGAGGCAAGGCACACGGCATTTTTCAGAAACGATCTTACTGGCTAAACCATAATTACGACCAAAATTACGATTCCCACCGCCGATAACACCGCGAATTAATTTACGATTCTCTACTTCATTGAGAAAATGAATAACGGCTTTCGGCACAGCCATTCTCCCTTCACCATCTGCATATGTAGGGACAGCCAATACATAAGGCTCATGAACTAATACAGATGGCTTTTTTTTATCAATCTTGAAAAGTCGTTGGCCAATCCGAGAGACAAAATGCTCAGTATTCCCTGTTGCATTCGAATAATAAACAATAAGCCCCATTAATCATAAACCTCATTAACCACAAAGACCATTAATCATATCTGGTCTAAATCCTGACCAATGATTTTCACCACAAACAACCACTGGAACCTGACGGTACCCAAGAGATCTAATAAAGCTATATGCTTGTTCATCACGGGAAATATCAACAACACGATACTCAATGCCTTTAGCCTCAAAGGCACGATAAGTTGCATTACATTGAACACAAAACGGCTTGCTATAAATAATAACCGACATCTCTTCAACTTTCACAATTCTAACAGCCCCTTAAAAGAGTTAATATTAACAATTTCGCAGAATCAAAAATAACAAAAAATCAGCACTTCTACATAAATGCACGCAGCCACAACATACGTAGCCATACTCTAATTCGAATAACATATAGCATTCTGAACTATAACTTAAATGCCCATATCCCTACATCAATAATTTAAAAAAATTATGATGAGAATACATGATTACCTTACAACTTAAATAATGAATTCTTCCCTCAATTATAAAATAATTGCTTGCTTGCATTATACTTCCCTCCTTCTACCCTTTTAAAAATCAACAATATAGTACACCCGCTCCCCAAGCCGCCATTCTTACGCATCTTTATTTGCTTTTTTTATGATATAAATTAACTGACTAAAAAGCTTTCCTTAAAAAGAGACTTCAGTAAAAAGATTACTTTATTCTTCAAAAAAACATTTAAATATAAAAAAATACACTACTATTCTTTTTTGTACTTAATAAATTTGGTGATTTTAAATTAGAATCGCTAACAATTCTATAGGCTCCACCTCATCAAGAAGCATTCAACCACAGCTTTTTAATTTTTCACGGCTCGCCACTGAAACTTTTAACTCCACTCATTCCCAAAATATATGTAATTATATAACATTTTATTGACATGTGTAATTATATAACATAGCTATTTTGGGCAAAATAATGAAAATGGTATAGGTTATGAGTCTGCTCTTCGATGATATAACATTAGGTTACATAAACAGGGTAACAATAAAGAACTTTTCCGCAAAGCTGATAGCTGGCTCGTTAGTTGCAATAACGGGTGACAACGGTTCTGGAAAATCTACACTGCTTAAAGCCATTGCTGGTTTAATTAACCCCATAAGCGGTAAAATTACAAAATTAAAAAAAAGTCGTATTGCTTATCTTTCCCAACAGTGCAACATCGACAGAACATTTCCAATTGATGTAGAAACGCTCATAAAAACAGGATTATGGTCTTTTTGCGGACTGTGGAAAAAACAGCGTCCTTATCAATATAAAGTTCAGAATGCACTTGAAATGGTTGGACTCACAGCACTGGCAACTAGATCGCTTGATGCGCTATCAAGTGGTCAATTACAACGCGCCCTTTTCGCGCGTGTCATTGTACAAGATGCCGACATTATCTTACTTGATGAACCTTTCAATGGTGTAGATCGTAGTACTCAAAAAGACCTTCTTGCATTGATTACTTATTGGCAGCAACAAGGCCGAACAATTCTTACAGCACTCCATGACCCCCTTATTGTGCAAGAACATTTTCCTCACATGATTCAAATTAACAAACAAAATGCTTTTTATGGGGAAACCGCACAATTTTTCACCAGCGACACCCATCATGTTATGTCACCTCTCATACCTAACTCTTTTCATGGCAACCCACTAAAACAATGCCTTCCCATCAATGATTCTCACTATACTGGATTGTAATACGTGTACGCATTTTTTCTTGCACCCTTCATTGATTTCCATTTTATGCAAAACGCCCTGATCGGTGCGATTCTTTTGTCCATCAGCGCCTGTCCCATTGGGGTATTTTTGATGCTACGTGGAATGAGTTTAACAGGAGATGCTATATCTCACGCCATCCTTCCTGGTGTTGCTGCAGCTTTTCTTTTTTGTGGCTTCTCTCTCATATCTATGACACTTGGTGGAGTTTTAGCTGGTATTATCGTTGCAGTAGCAACTGCCTTGATTTCACGAAATAGCGTCCAAAAAGAAGACGCATCAATGGCGGTCTTTTATCTCATTGCACTAGCAGCAGGCGTCATTATTGTTTCACTAAAAGATTCAATGATTGACCTTCTCCACCTCTTATTTGGTTCAGTACTTGCTATTAATACACAGGCTCTTCACCTCATCACCGCTATAATGCTGATCACAGTGTGCAGTCTCTGCATTTTTTGGCGCGCTCTTATCATAGAAAGCTTTGACCCCTTATTTTTTAAATCACTCTCCCCATTAAGCAAATATGTTCATATATCATTGCTTGGACTCGTGGTGTTAAATCTGGTGGGCGGTTTCCAGTCACTTGGAACATTACTCTCTGTCGGCATTATGATGATCCCAGCTATTACAGCCCGTTTTTGGCTTTCGCGCTTAGGTCCTATTTGCATACTTTCCATCATTTTGGGAATCGTTGCTAGCATATGTGGTCTACTGCTTTCTTTTCATCTATCACTTCCTTCTGGCCCTGCTATCATTATTGCCGCAGGATTTATTTATCTTCTTTCCTGCCTCATAAGTCCACGCGGTTTTATTGTAGCATGGTTCCCCCACCTTATTTTATACTTCCCCTTTATCTTAAGGAAATAATGTGTCTAAATTTGTTCAACAAGTTATTTTGCTAGGAACTCTCTTTTTGTTTTCCCCTTTCCCATCTTCCGCTTCTGTGCATAATAAGATCAGGGTTGTTGCGAGCTTTTCTATTCTTGCAGACTTAATAAAAAATGTAGGAGGCGACCACATTTCTATAACCACTTTTGTTGGCCCCAACGCAAATACTCACATTTATAACCCTACACCCCGTGACGCAAAAGCTCTTAAAAATGCTCATATTATTTTTATCAACGGTCTTCATTTAGAAGATTTTATTGATCGGCTTATCACTGCAAGCGATACAAACGCACTTCTTGTCGAAGTTAGCGCCAACATCCCCCTCCTCAAAATCAAAAATCAAGAACATGACGTTAAACGGGATAACCATCACAGCAACATTGATCCACATGCTTGGCAAACTATCCCTAATGTCGAAATTTATATTAAAAATATCGCCATGGCTTTCTGTAAAGTCGATCAACCATCCTGTGCAAGCTACAGAAAAAATGCTGATGCTTACATCCAAAAGCTTCATGAGGTGCAAACAATTATTACAACACAAATTGCTACCATTCCAAGAGATAAGCGTATTATTATCACTTCCCATGACGCTTTCGGTTATTTTGCTCAAGAATATGATTTTACCATTCTTGCTCCTCAAAGTGCTTCAACAGAAGCTGAAGCTACTGCCGCTGATGTAGCAAAACTTATCAAACAAATTAAAACGAATAAAGCAGCTGCACTCTTCGTTGAAAATATCTCCAATCCCCGTCTCATAGAACAAATTTCGAAAGAAACAGGTTTAAAAATTGGTGGCACACTGTATTCCGATGCTTTGTCAAATAAAAATGGTCCCGCTGCAACTTATCTCGATATGATGAAACATAATGTTGATACCATTATCAACGCGATCACAAAACGCTAAAACATAAAAAATTATTAAGTACAATGAAACAATTTTCCTCAAAAATACTGTCCAGAAATTACAAAGCAAGTAACACAAAAGCTAAATGGCAACCACATCAGCTGCGTAACATTTACTGTTTGTATCTTTGATTTCTCTTACTACTTTTCCTATTTTCAAATCATTTTTGTTCTTTTATTAAATGACTAAAATGGTTCCGTTAACATACGATAGTAATCACAAAGGAAAAACTAACAAGTTTAAACGAATTCGTTTGACCTTTTGCTGGTTCCTGTTTAAATGAACCTACATATTTTTGGAATAGAACCTTCATGGCATGTCCATATGTGATACGTAATTTAAGAGGGGGGAATCTGTGTTCCATAACTTCAAAAAGGGTGAACCATGGGTCGTCTTTATTTTTCCATAGCAGTATTTACGATCGCTACGACCGTAGCAACTGTGGGTTTTGCGCAAACGAAAATCAGCTTTTGGCATTCTATGAGCGGTGAGCTAGGAAAACAGACCGAAGAATTTATTAGAGATTTTAATGCAAGCCAATCTGAATATGAAGTTGTTTCTTCGTTTCGTGGTGAATATGAAGAAGGTATGATCTCACTCATTGCGGCATTTCGCGGAAAACAACAACCCGTTCTCGCCCAAATCTATGAAGTTGGTACTGGAACTATGATGGCTGCAAAAGGTGCAGTTTATCCAGTTTATCAACTTATGGCCGATACAAAACAAGAATTCGATCCTACAGATTATTTACCTGCTATCAGCAGTTATTACTCTGATTCTCATGGACGCATGTTATCTATGCCATTTAATGCTTCAACGCCAATCCTTTATTACAACAAAGATATCTTTAAAAAGGCAGGTCTTGATCCAGAACAACCGCCTAAAACATGGCAAGATATTGAAAATTTCTCAAAAAAAATTCTTGAGGCTAAAGCAGCAAGCTGTGGTTTTACAATGGCTTATGCTGCACAGTGGGTTGGTATAGAAAATTTTTCAGCCTTGCATAATATTCCCTTTGGAACGAAAGAAAATGGCTTTAGCGGACTAGATTCAGAGCTCACGTTTAATGGGCCTTTACAAGTGCGTATGTGGACTGATCTTAAAAAGTGGTCTGATCAAGGTATTTTTCGCTATGGTGGTCCTTCTGGCGCATTAGATGCAACACCAATGTTTATGGCGCAAAATTGCGCAATTTTTATACAATCTTCAGGTTCGCGCTCTGGAATCGTTTCCGAAGCTCAATTTAATGTTGGATTTGGTATGCTACCCTATTATGATATAGAAGGTGCTCCACAAAATTCAATTATTGGTGGTGCTTCCATTTGGGTACTGAAAGGTCATACTTCAAAAAAATATGCGGGAGCAGCTGCTTTTCTTAAATTCCTTTCGAAAGCAGATAATCAAGCAAAGTGGCATCAAAAAACAGGTTATCTTCCAATTACAAAGGCTGCTTATGAGTTAAGCAAAGAACAACATTTTTACAATCAAAATCTAGGTGCAGATATAGCCATCAGACAGATTAATCTCAACCCACCAACAGTTAACTCAAAAGGAATAAGATTTGGTAACTTACCACAAATTCGTTCCATTCTTGATCAAGAATTGGAAGCTGTTCTCAGCGGCTCTAAGCTACCAAAAAGTGGATTAGACACAGCTGTTGAACGTGGTAATAAAATTCTCCGTGAATTCGAAAAAGCTAATCATTAAAATTTAATGATTGCTGTTAAAAATTAAAAAACCCAACCTAAAAATTGGGTTTTTCTAATTCCTTTATCGCTAATTTGCTAATATATCTCATTAAAGAACCCAAAAAATGCAAGAAAAATATGCATATTTTAAAAATAGCCGACTTCCTTATTGGCTACTCTTTCCTCAACTTACAGTAACTTTTCTGTTTTTTCTTCTGCCTGCTGCTCAAACAATAAAGCTTTCTTTTGTACGTGAAGATCCTTTTGGATTTACGACAACATTTGTTGGCTTTGAAAATTATATGACGATCTTCTCTGATCCTACTTATATAAAATCACTACTTACGACCGCAATATTCTCCGTCTCTGTTACTATTGTTTCAATGGCAATATCACTTCTTTTGGCTGCTTCTGTTGATCGCGTTATCCATGCAAAAAAGGCTTATACAATGCTTTTGCTCTGGCCTTATGCAGTTGCTCCTGTATTGGCAGGTATATTGTGGTTGTTTATTTTTCACCCTACCATTGGAATTTTTCCTTTTTTTCTTGAAAAGATAGGCATTACGTGGAATCATCGCATCAATGGTGTTCAAGCGATGATCCTCATTGTAATTGCCGCGAGCTGGCAGCAAATTTCTTATAATTTTCTTTTTTTTCTTGCTGGTCTTCAATCTATTCCACGTTCTCAAATAGAAGCGGCAGCAATTGATGGTGCTGGTCCCTTTAAACGGTTTTGGACTGTGATTTTTCCACAAATTTCCCCAACAACCTTTTTTCTCCTTATCATCAACATTCATCATGTCATGTTTGATACATTTGGTATTATCGATAACATGACCGCTGGAGGACCGGCACGTGCAACGAGCACACTCGTTTACAAAGTGTATGATGATGGCTTTAGAAATCAAATAATTGGTGGATCAGCGGCACAATCAGCCATATTAATGCTGATCGTTATTGTCTTGACATTTATCCAATTTCGCTGGATTGAACGTCGCGTACAATATTAGGAGAAGAATCATGGTTGAAAATCGTCCTATTTTAAGGTTTATGACCCATCTTATCCTGATTGCTGGTATTATCATTATTTGTTTTCCAGTTTATGTAGCTATTATTGCTTCAACCCATAGTTCAGCTTCGTTTAATACAGGAACAATTCCTCTCCTACCTGGAAAATATGCTCTAGAAAACTATACAACAATTTTTAGTGATAAACTTGTACAGCTTGGTCTCCCGCGACTAGGACCACTTTTAATAAACTCATTTATTATGGCTCTCGGTATCAGTATTGGAAAAATTATTATTTCACTCTTCTCTGCTTATGCAATCGTCTATATGCGCTTTCCTTTCCGAAAAACTGCGTTTGCCCTTATCTTTGTTACATTGATGCTCCCTGTTGAAGTCCGCATCATCCCGACATATACTGTAGTTGCAGACTTAGGCATGATAAACACTTATAGCGGAATGATTATTCCACTCATTGCATCAGCCACTGCCACGTTTTTGTTTCGTCAGTTTTTTCTTACTGTTCCCGATGAGCTCTTAGAAGCTGCACGTATTGATGGTGCAGGACCATTTAAATTTTTTAAGGATATTCTGCTACCTCTCAGCAAAAGCAATATTGCCGCTTTATTTATTATCATGTTCATTTATGGATGGGTACAATATCTCTGGCCTCTTATTGTTACAACAGACCAAGACCATCAAACCATCCTCGTTATTCTAAAACAGCTTATTGTAGAATCACTTCAACATGATCCTCAGTGGAATATCCTGATGGCAATATCAGTCGTTGCCATGGTACCACCCGTTCTAATTGTCATCTTTATGCAGCGGCTTTTTGTCAAAGGCCTCATTGAAACGGAGAAATAACTGTGGCCACAATTCAGTTATCAAATATAAAAAAACAATATGACAATGGCATTTTGGTTATTAATGATCTTAGTTTAACCGTCGCAGATTGTGAACTTCTTGTCCTTGTTGGTCCTTCAGGGTGCGGAAAATCGACCCTATTGCGCATTATCGCTGGACTTGAACAAGTCACCTCAGGTGATCTTTACATTGACGATGAGCGTATCAATGACCGTGAGCCAGCTGATCGTGACATTGCTATGGTTTTCCAGAATTATGCACTTTATCCACACATGACGGTTCGTGGAAACTTAGAATATGGTCTCAAAAATCGTAAAACTCCAAAAGATGAAATTAAAAAGCGTGTTGCACATGCTGCAAAACTTTTGCAAATAGAGCCATTTTTAGATCGTAAACCACGACAATTATCAGGAGGGCAACGACAGCGTGTTGCAATGGGACGTGTGATTGTACGCCAACCACGTGTCTTTCTCTTTGATGAACCACTTTCAAACCTTGATGCGAAATTACGCGCACAAATGTGCATTGAGATTAAAGCGTTACAGCGCTCTTTAGGTACAACTAGTCTCTATGTCACTCATGATCAATTAGAAGCGATGACATTAGCTGACAGAATAGTCGTCATGAATAAAGGAAATATCGAACAAATCGGAACCCCTATGGAAATTTACGATCATCCAGCAACAACTTTTGTTGCTGAATTCATCGGCTCCCCCCCTATGAATTTTCTAGATCGTCAAATTCTAGAACAATATTTGGGCAGTTCATTTTCCTGCAGCAAAGAAACTGATCTTTTAGCATTTAGACCTGAAGCGATCCTGTTAGGTGAATATCCAGATAAAGGGCCTGTTTTTCACACGCAAATTGAACTTATCAAGCCCATTGGAACAAGATGTCATGTTTTAACACGTTGGAATGATGTTATCTTTACCGTTGAAACAAAAGAGCGCTTCACAAATGATTATGGGCAAAGATTAAGCTTTACCGTTGCCTATCAAAATTTTCACACTTTTAACAAAAGCACAGGACAACGCACATAATTCATCATCGCGAAAATTTAGACCTGATAAATTTTATTCGTCAGTAACTCTCTTCATCACTTCTTTCTGCCCTTATAAAGATATCGTTTTATCTATATAGTGAATCTGTGTAGAATCGTTTTTATTTTTGTGAACGCAATTGTAAAGCAAGATCAGGCTGATCTGTTGTAATATAGTGCACAGGCATATCCAACCAATGTGATAAACGAGCCCTGCCGTTGATTGTCCACACCCCTACCGTAAAGCCCGCATCAACCGCAGACTCGATAAAATCTTGTGAAGCAAGGGAGCCATATAAACTTAAATCACGATATCCTGATTTCTTCCATTCAGAAAAATGATGAAACATATCACCTTCAAAGTTATCAATACATGGACCAGAGGATATTCCTGCTTCAATGAAGGGACGAAGACAGGCAGGGTCAAAACTAATTGCGGAAACCCGTTCTGCTAAGTTTCGACTTTTTATCAACGCAAGTGCTTTTTGGGATAAAGCATATTCACGTTCAACCTCACCACATGTTTTGATTTCAAGATGCAGCGCAATATTGGTTAGCACTAAAAGATCAAGCAACTCTTCTAATAAAGGAGGAGATTCACTACTTCCTTTCACGCAAAGTTTTTTGCGTGTTTCATTATCAATATCGTGAATATATCCCTTTTCCCCCACCAATTGTTCTAAACGAAAATCATGAAACACAACCACTTCACCACTTTTCAGAAGATGAACATCGCACTCAATTTCATCAACTCCCAATGCAATTGCGTGACGAAACGCCGAAAGTGTATTTTCAGGGTAGAGATTTGCTCCACCACGGTGTGCAACAATTTTTTTCTTAGACATATATAGATTCCCTGTTCTTGATGTTTTTTAGAATAATAATAGCTCGCACAATCAACTCTATATCCGCAAAAATGATTAGATAAAGAATATTGCTAACTCAACTGTTTTGGTTGAGATCTGGGTTATTCAGATCCCAAATTTTTTTCTCTAATGAGTTAATGAATTTTGCCGTAATTACAATATAATTAAAAATTAGCAAACTTTCCTCATGATTTAGGAGGGGATTCGCGTGTGCAAAACTCTTTTTATTCCGTACCTCATTAAAAGGTTCCATCAACGAATTATTTACTTTTAAGATGCGCTTGCTCATTTCAGAATCAAGATGGTTACCTTGTTCCAAGGCTTTTACATACTCCCCATAAAGACTATGAAGTGGCTTATTTTCTTTGCTATTATTAATCACCTTAATACCGTGCCTTTTACATTTTTCCTTTATAAAATTATAGAAGGAGGTATGTAGTCGATCTATTATAGTTTCTGGTTTATCCTTGTCGATAGAATCACGCATCTGCTGAAGCAATTTTTTACAATCTTCCCAGCTATCAGAAGTATCCAATGCATCTAGCTCTATCACCAATGATGAAGGACTGAGAAGACGAGTAGCAATATCTTGGCAATTTGAGATCAAAAGTGGATTTATTTCGGAAAACAATTTCTGTTCTTCACGGTATTCAATAGCTAAAGGAATCATATCATTAATGACACGTCCTACTATATTATTTGGTTTTTTCGTCCAAAAAGTACGCATTCGGTTAGCTTTTGAAAAACCATTCGTTTGATATTCTTCTGTGTCGATTTCTATACCATAATCTCTGAAAAATTCTGAATAGGTGCGATCTACAAAGCCTAAAACATAGCCACGTCCCATGCAAAATAATTTTTCAAGCTTTTGACGTTCAATAGAAGTTAAATCAGCCATGCACCCCTTCCCAATAATAGGTTAAATAATAAAATTTATGATATTTTTTCTATTGGCTACACAGTACAAAGCATCATGCTAAACTTTAGATTCAAAAAAAATCCTCTACTTATGCCATAGAAAAAAAGAGCATATTTATAAGAATTTATATGACTTTACCACTTAGCATCAAACAAATATTCAATATGTAATCATTCCCACTCGATGGTGCTAGGGGGTTTTGAAGTTATATCATACACAACACGGTTGATACCTTTTACCTCATTAATAATACGCGCCGCTGCCTTACTCAAAAATTCCATATTATACGGATAAAAATCAGCCGTCATACCATCTACAGACGTTACAGCACGAAGAGCACAAACAAACTCATAAGTACGTCCATCACCCATCACACCAACAGTCTGAACAGGAAGAAGGACAGCAAAAGCCTGCCAAATTTCATCATAGAGACCAGCTTTACGGATTTCATCAAGGTAAACAGCATCTGCTTCACGCAAAATTTCCAATTTTTCGCGTGTAACCGCACCTGGACAACGAATTGCAAGACCTGGACCTGGAAAAGGATGACGACCAATAAATTGTTCAGGTAATCCTAATTCTCGCCCTAAAGAACGCACTTCATCCTTAAACAGCTCACGCAATGGCTCTACAAGTTTCATATTCATTCGTTCTGGTAGCCCACCTACATTATGATGGCTTTTAATTGTTACCGACTCACCAATGGCTGATACACTCTCAATAACATCTGGATAAAGCGTCCCCTGCGCTAAAAATTCTGCCCCTCCCATCTTTTGGGTTTCTTCTTCAAAAACTTCAATAAAAAGACGACCAATCGTTTTGCGTTTTTTCTCTGGGTCTGTTACCCCTTTTAGAGCATTGATAAACATATCGGCAGCATTAACGTGAATAAGCTTTATGTTATAATGATCTCGGAATAATGTAAGAACTTCTTCAGCCTCATTTTTACGCATCAGTCCATGATCCACCAGAATACACGTCAGCTGATCTCCTATTGCTTCATGAAGGAGTACAGCCACAACTGATGAATCAACACCGCCTGAAAGACCACAAATCACACGACTTTTTCCAACTTTTTTACGGATATCAGCAATTGCACGATCACGATAAGCAGCCATTGACCAATTGCTTTTAAGACCAGAGATTTTATGGACAAAATTTTGCAACAGCTTTGCACCATCTGGCGTATGCACAACTTCAGGATGGAACTGCACCGCATAAAAATGGCGTTTTTCATCAGCAATAGCAGCATAAGGAGCAGCTTTTGATGTCCCAATGACGCGAAAACCTTCTGGCAAAGCCGTTACACGATCACCGTGACTCATCCATACCTGATAACAAGATCCTTTTTCCCAAACACCGCTAAAAAGTGCACTTTCTTCTTCTATCTCTAAAAAAGCACGCCCAAATTCACGCTCATGCCCAGCTTCAACTTTTCCTCCCAACTGAACACACATGACTTGTTCACCATAACAGATTCCAAGAACTGGAATACCAGCTTCAAAAATTTCCACTGGAGCACGCGGTGAATTATCGTCAAGAGTCGAATAAGGACTCCCCGACAAAATAACAGCATCAGGCCTTGTGTGCTTGATCCATTCTGAAGCCAACTGAAACGGAACAATTTCAGAATAAACGCCCATTGCTCGCACCCGACGCGCAATAAGTTGTGTAACTTGTGAACCAAAATCAATAATAAGAATAGTGCCTGAATGCGATGTACTCATAGAACCCCAATATAATTGCAAAAAATTAGTAAATGAAATTTATTATTCAATCTTTCTCTTTTCACAAGCCACTTAGCACGAGAAAAATATTATTTTTATAAAAAAAGCATAAAAATGTAGATGAATACTTCTATTACGAAGTAGACTAATGCTTCTGTTGCAAAATAGATAAAAAAAAGCCATCTGTCTTCATTGCTGCTGGCGATAAAGTAAGCCCACAATTTGAAAAGATTGGTTGCACAGTTGCAAAACTAAAATGTCGCTGCCAAAGTTCTCGCATGTTTATTGGATAAAAATTAGGATTTTGTAGAAGAAAACGGGAAATTTGACCCTCATTCTCATCAACAAAAAGAGAACAGGTAATATAAACTAAACGTCCATTTGGCTTGAGGTAATCCAGCACTTCATTCAAAATAGTGCTCTGCTCTGTTTGACGCCGTTGCACTTGTTCTTGTGTTAAGCGCCATTTCGCATCTGGACGACGACGCCATGTTCCTGTGCCACTACATGGAGCGTCCAATAAGACAACATCCATCTGCCCTATTAATGGCTTTAATTCTTCTCTATGCGCTCTTGTCTGTACATTATGAACACCTGCCCGTCGAAGACGATCAAAAATAGGAGCTAAACGTGCTTTATCTAAATCATAAGCATAAATTTGCCCTTGGTTATTCATATCAGAAGCTAAAGCTAATGTTTTCCCACCAGCGCCAGCACAATAATCCAGCACCTGCATATTTGCTTTCGCCTCGATAAGGTAAGCAACAATCTGAGATCCCAAATCCTGTATTTCAAAGTGTCCCTTCTGAAAAGCTGGTTCAACTTGAACATTAGGATGACGACCAAACGATTCAATCGGCGCAATTCTTAAAGCTTGCTTAAACCATGACAAAGATTGAACTTTGGTTCTTGCTAATTCTTTAAGCACTTTCTCTGGCGTTGCCTTCAAGTTATTGACACGTAAATCTAAAGAAGGACGTGTTGCTAACGCAGCAGCTTCAATTACCCAATTGTCAGCGAATAAAGGAAGCAGATGCGCTTGACACCATTGGGGAATATCGCCACGAATATAATCTGGTGCATCAACTAATTGTCGTTTTTTCCACGATTGGCGCCGTTTATCCTCTAATAACTGCGGTGCAAACCGATCTCCTTCTAACGCATTATCAATTTGCTCAATCGTCATTTTTCCAGTATCTAATAAAGTACCAAAAACAATATCCCGAATGTCATCACTATCCATACGCCACTGTAAAGAATAATGTCTCCTTAAGACATCATAAACGATTGTACCAATTGCTGCACGATCACCCGCCCCAGCAAAGCGATGAGAAAGCCCCCAATCTTTTAAAGCTTCACTTGCAGGACGATGTCGAATTTCTATTTCTTTTAAAACATCTATTGCTGCCTGCAAACGTCCACCTAATCGCATCCATTTCTCCTATTAAGTTTCGAAAAATTTTGAACAATGTAAGCAAAAAAATTACCTTTTTCACTGCCAGCAAAACCTTCTCAAAATCATTCCCTATTTGCATTGAACGCTGGACAATTTTGACTATGCTTTTTCATAATACCCAAACTCTTCATCTAATATGTGCTGTCCATTTACAATTTTTATCATCCTAAAATGTAATAAAATCCTATTGAATTCTGCAAAGCAGAAATTTATCAGCCATAAAATATCTTTTCCAGTTTGGAGTTCTATGCAAAAATCATAGAATCTTCATTATTCCATGAATTTAAATGTTTAACAGTTATATATAAGCAGCACTCAATATAAAATATTCAATATATTCAAAATGCTATCTTCTTGAAAAGTTAGAAAAGTACTTCTGCCAAAACCATGAGAATTCATCTTATTCCCTAAAAAACATAAGTTAATTTTTTACAAGCTGCTTGGAACTACTATTTAGCGTAACCGTTTTCACTGTACTGACCTATGTCAGATAATTCAAAAGGAGAAAATAATGAATACTTACAATCATGGAAAAACAAGTTCCTCTAAATGCTCCCACAATACAATGTCCTCAAACAATGGAAAAAAATCTGTCCAAGGTGAGCAGACTAATACTCGCCAACGTGCGCAAAAGACAGGACGGAAAACTACAAAAAGTTAATCCTCTTTTTATATAATCCACGGAAAGAATTGGAACATTAACTTCCAATTCTTTTCCTCTGCATTCTTAGGACTTTGTATATAATTTATAAAAAAGAAATGGAGATTTCCCTACCTTTTTCTAAAGGGGTTGTATATTGTTGCGAAATGGATCTAAACTTTTATACGTCAAACAGGTCTCCGATAATTTGGACTCTCCCGTGTAATCGAAACGTCATGTGTATGACTTTCATGAAGTCCAGCATTAGTAATACGAACGAACGTTGCTTTCTCACGAAATTCTGCTAAATTTTTTGCCCCAACATAACCCATTGAAGCACGTAATCCACCAGCTAACTGGTGCAAAACCGATGCTATAGGCCCCTTGTACGCAACTTGCCCCTCGACACCTTCAGGAACTAATTTAAGTTCATCACGAACTTCATCCTGAAAATAGCGATCCGCTGATCCTCTCGCCATAGCACCAACTGATCCCATGCCGCGATACGCTTTAAAAGACCGCCCTTGATAAAGATAAACTTCACCAGGGCTTTCTTCTGTCCCCGCTAAAAGAGAACCGATCATAGCAGCGCAAGCTCCACCTGCCAAAGCTTTAGCAAAATCACCTGAAGCTTTAATCCCGCCATCAGCAATCACAGGAATACCTGCTTTGTCAGCAATTTCTGCAGCACTCATAACAGCTGCAAGCTGAGGAACACCGACACCTGCAACAATTCGCGTTGTACAAATAGAACCAGGACCAATACCAACTTTTACTGCATCTGCACCATTATCAATTAAAGCTTGTGTTGCTTGCGGAGTTGCCACATTGCCAGCAATAACAGCTGTAGAAAGTGCCATTTTTTTAATATGCTCAACCGTTTCTAGCACACGCTGAGAGTGCCCATGAGCCGTATCAATTACGAGCACATCAACGCCTGCATCAATTAATCGCTCAGCCCGCTCAATTCCATCATTTCCCACACTACTTGCAGCTGCAACACGCAAGCGACCTTGAGAATCTTTAGCAGCATTTGGATTTAATTGCGCTTTTTCAATATCTTTAACTGTCACCAAACCAACACAACGATTTTGCTCATCTACAACTAATAATTTTTCAATGCGGTGATGATGTAAAAGATACTTCGCTTCATCAAGTTGAACATTTTCACGCACTGTGATCAAATTTTCATACGTCATTAATTCATGAATTTTTTGTTTTGGATCTGACGCAAAACGCACATCTCTATTCGTCAAAATGCCAACAAGTCGCCCAGCAGTTTTGCCCTTAGTACCATTTTCAACAACTGGAATACCTGAGATACCGTAAGAACGCATCAAAGCTTTCGCTTCTTCAAGTGTTGCATCTGGTCCGATTGTCACTGGATTAACAACCATACCAGATTCAAATTTTTTTACCTGACGCACTTCTTCAGCTTGCTCTGCAGGAGACATGTTACGATGAATGACACCAAGACCACCTGCTTGAGCCATCGCAATTGCCAAACGAGATTCTGTTACAGTATCCATTGCAGCAGAAAGCAACGGCAAATTTAACTCAATATCAGCCGCTATACGCGTTTTAATATCAACCTGGCTAGGCATAACAAGAGAGTGACCTGGCTGTAAAAGCACATCATCAAAAGTCAGTGCCAATGCACCCGTCCCCGTTTCAACAATCTTTGCCATAACCAAATTCCTTTAACAACAAAATACCGCAAGTCACTCTACAACTGCAGCTCTCATAAATTGTAGATTGGCGGCGAATTATGCCATGCTACAAACAAAATGAAAAGGAAAATTAAAAACTTTGATATATAATTTGTAAGATTTATAATTGTGATTCAATAGGCAACCAACTCACTATTTTTGCGAATGCACGACGCCCAAAATTACTTTCTGGCTCATAATCAATACTATATTGCCTCTCATTTTCAATAAAATCCCAATAAATATGGTTATTATCATCAAGGCGAAGACAATAACTCATTTCACCAGTCGTTTCCTCAGAAAAAAGCAAATCCAACATAGCTGTAATTGGAGCACACTCAAAAAGAATGCCCATTTCTGTATTTAATGCAGCTGAACGGGGATCAAAATTAAACGATCCAATAAAAGCAGTTTTGTTATCAATTAAAAAAGCTTTTGTATGTAAGCTTGCCCTACTTGACCTAAACAACCGCAACCCGTGAGCGTCTCCATCTGGCTTTAACTCATAAAGCTTAACACCACTTTTCAACAATGCTTTACGATATGGTACATAGCCACCATGCACAAGTGCTACATCAGTAGCTGCTAAAGAATTAGTAAGAATTTTGACATCAACACCTTTTGAAACCAAATTGCTAAAGTTTTGCGTCCCTATCTTACCAGGAACAAAATAAGGTGATGTAATCTGAACGGTTTTTTTGGCATCCACAATAATCTGTGAGAGTACCTTCATAAGCCAATTTCCCGTTTTTTTGCGTAGTGCTTTTTCTGGAGGATCAGAAAGAACAACAACTTTATCTGCTAAAAATAATCGCTTTCCTGTTTGAATAAAATACTCAAAATTAACATACTCTTTGACATAATCGAGGTAAACCTTGGCAGCTTTAGAATCACGAAATTTTCGTAATTGATCCCTCCAATAGCCAAGATTGCTCGCATTTTTAGGAACAACCAAAGTATGGATCGGTAATACTACAGCGCTATTCCAAAAATCATCAAAGATAGTTTCCACTTTTTTAACCGACGGACCGATTAACATCAAATCTAAATCTCGAAAACGTGATTTTTCACCTGCATCAAAATAAGAATCTGCAAGATTACGCCCTCCAACAAAAGCCACTCGACCATCCACAATGAACGCCTTATTATGCATTCTACGCGTTACAATGATTGCCCGCAATATAATCTCTAAGCCACGGCGTAAACCACCTTTACGTGATCGTCCTGGATTAAACATTCTAACTTCAATATGAGGATGTTTATCCAACGCAATATAAGCTGGATCCCGTGCCTGAGCATTAATATCATCTAAAAGAAGGCGTACTCGAACACCACGATCAGCTGCTTCCACTATTTCACTCAATAGCAAGCGACCTGTTAAATCATCATCCCAAATATAATACATTAAATCAAGACTACGCCCAGCCTGTGCTGCTCCTATCGCACGCACGCAAAACGCATCCAAATTGTTGATAATGAGTGAAAGGGCATCTTTATCAACGCCTAATCCATCCTTCTCCTTGGCTAATTTGCTCACTATACGGTCAAATTCAGTTTCATCTTTCTTAACGGTAAATGCGTAAGAACACTTCCCCCGAGCATTTTTAATAAAACGACCATATGTATAAATTGCTAACATAGACGCAACAAAAAAAAATATGATAAAATCGATAACAATCTGCAACAAAATCAAAGAGGATCAACTTTCTATTTTCAAGCCACCGCACCACCATCGATACGAACTATAACTAAAATTAAAGATTCTATCTCAAATCATGCAATA
This sequence comes from Bartonella propinqua, assembly GCF_047263965.1. Classification (NCBI taxonomy): domain Bacteria; kingdom Pseudomonadati; phylum Pseudomonadota; class Alphaproteobacteria; order Hyphomicrobiales; family Bartonellaceae; genus Bartonella; species Bartonella propinqua. The sequence goes on from NZ_JBLEBK010000003.1 coordinate 224,613, forward strand.
AGCAAAATGCCATTCGTTGCTTAAAAGAACATAAACACGATATCAATAACTCTAAAACTTTAACTCGAGTACCGAACAACATGAAAACTGTACTTCTTAAGTGCAAACTTTACTAAAATCATAAAAACTTATATAAACAAAAGAGGTAGCAATGGTTCCATTAAATAAAATTTTATACTCATTGAATTTACGAAGTTATCCTCAATAATTGAGCTTTGCAATAAACGATATCCTTTTAAAAGCTTCAATTCCTCTACATCCTTCACAAAAGCTACTATCCATTTTTGAAAATCATACTCTCTCTTTATTTATGAAGCGAGATTTGCCGTAGATTTTACTTCTGCTCTTGACTGTTTATTGTTTTCAATTCATCTATTTTACGATAAAGTGTAGAGCGCCCAATACGAAGACGGCGAGCAGCCTCACTTATACGCCCCTTATAATGTTTAACTGCTTTCTCAATAATATCATGTTCAATATCAGCAAAAGTACGGACATGCCCATCGGCATTCAAAAACTGTATTGATTCTTCATGATGTTCTGAAACATGACTCTCAATGATATTTGGAACATTCACGATTGCATTTCCCATTAATTGCGGAAAGTCGCGAACGGTTAACAAAGGGCCTTCACTAAGTAAAACCGCACGAAATAGAAAATTCTCAAGTTCATCCCGATTACCAGGCCAATCATATTGCATGAGCAATGAAAGAGCTGATCCTGCTAAACCATGCACATGCAATCGTCCTGTTTCAGTAATAATTCTATCAATTAAACGTTGCGTAAGCTCTGGAAAATCATCCCTTAATTCTCGCAAAGCAGGAACACTAATCGATAAGTGAGAAAACTGTTCAAATAAACTGCGTGAAAAAAAATCTTCTTTCACCAAATCTGCAAGCCGCGATGTTGAAATAGCAATAATCCGAAAAGGAAAATTTTTGTCCTTTACAGTCTTCGCTCTCTCTTTAAGATAACGTGCAAAACGCTTTTGTTGTATGGGCTCTAGTCGGTCAACATCACAAAGGCAAAGTGTTCCCTTCTCAAGGGAAGTAACTAATGGTAAAAATTCTTCAACCCACTGACGATTTTCTTCTTCTGGATCAACAATAGCTGAACATTGGAAACGAATAAAAGCCCCTTCCGACGACAAACCTTCATGATGAATAACGCGAGCTAACGTTTCACGACCAGTCCCCGCTTCTCCTTCAATTAAAAGATTCTGCAACGAAGCTATCGCTCTTTTTGATTGTTCTAAAACCGCCTGCATTGCTTTACTTTTTATGCAAAGATCAGAAAATTGCAAATGATTTTCATTTTTGCGCCGAATATAATGAATCTCACGTTCTAATGCAGAGATAGAAGCAAGCATATCTAGAGTGATTCTCAATCGTAGCGGTGTAACTGGATAAATCCAGTAATCAATAGCTCCAGCTGTTAAAGCCTTCTGGAGTAACTCTTGATTATCTTGTTGCGCTATCACAACAACAGGAATAAAAACACCAGCAGCTCTAATCATTTTTATCAAGTCACTCACACTCAAATCGCTCATGACAATATCGAGAAGTGCAAGCACAATATTTTTACGTCTGTGTAAAAGATCAACCGTGCGCAGACCATTTTCTGCTTCAATAACACGGTAACCAAGTCCTCGGAGCATAGCAGAGAACTCTATACGTTTCCCGTAATCTTCGCTTGCAACAAGAATAGGACCAATCATAACTTTAATAATCTCCTTTGAGATTACTAAGCGGCTTAATGTAAGAATTGTTGTAAACCATAAGAATATATCTCACCTCTTGTGCTTCACGTACAAGCTTCATCAAGCTGTTAATTAAATACAACATTAAGGCATTTTTTTCTAATTTTTTGTTTTTTCATTGATTATCATAAAATTTTTCGTATTGACTAATAGAGTAATTTAGTAATGTTATAAAAGTTAAAACGCATAATAACATAACTTAGAGTAGAACAAATGAAGCACAGCTGCCGTACTTTATGTCTTATAATCACCGCTTTAGCTTTAGTTGCATGTGGTTTTTTGCAAAATTATGGACAAAATATATCAACTGGCATTAACGGTGAATGGATCGATGAAAACGGTATCATTTCTTCTTTCCGTGATGGTATCTTTGAAACACGAGCAGCAGATACACGAGAAAAATTGTCAGAAGGCACCTATTATTATGTCAGTACTCAACATGTAGAAATTGAAATCCATTCAATTCTTCGTGGCACAATATCCCGAGTAAATTGTGCAATATCGCATAACACAATGCAATTATTTTGCACATCGAGTGTAGGGTCGCAATTCACCCTTAAACGAAAATTTTAAATAAAAGCCAAAGCTGCGCAAATGTGCGGAACATACTCAAAAACCATGCTCTCTCTCCTTCTAATTGCAACTTTTCTTTCAGATATGTAAAATACTGACACAATTATTTGTTAGAAGAGCCTGCATACACGGGGTGTGTAAGATAATCGTTTTTTCTAACCAATAGGAATTTTAATGGCGCTGTTCCACAGCAAAATTTTTTTAATTTTTTTATTGTTGAATCTATTTTTCTACCAAATAAAATTTTATCCGATATAGATACTCATCAACTCAAGCAGCGCCTATGCGCAAAAGATCATGAAAGTGAACAATTCCTACGGGCTTTTTGTCTTCAACCACAAAAAAAGCTCCAATATGATGATCGTTAATAAAAGCTGTTGCAGCACCAACGAGCATATCTGGACCAACAATTTTGGGATTTTTGGTCATCACCTCATCAACACTCAATTTCGATAAGTTCACGTGAATGTTACGTGCAATATCACCATCAGTCATAATCCCGATCAACTCACCTTTTTGATTTACGACGCCAACGCAGCCAAAATGTTTTTCAACCAAAATATTCATAGCATCAACCATGGCTGTTCCCTGCGCAACTAGAGGGATACTATCACCCCAATGCATAATATCACGCACATATTTAAGGCTTGCACCAAGAGAACCACCAGGATGATAAATTTTGAAATCCGTTGCAGTAAAACCACGCATTTCTAAAAGAGCAACAGCTAATGCATCTCCCATTGCCAATTGCATAACTGTTGAAGTTGTAGGAGCAAGTCCATGAGGACAAGCCTCTTCTACCTTTGGCAACAAGAGTACAATATCAGCTTGTCGTCCTAAAATAGAGTGCTCACCCGCTGTCATTGCAATAAGTGGAGTACGAAAACGTGCAGCATGACTCATAATGCCGCTTAATTCCAAGGTTTCGCCTGACCATGATAAAGCAAGAATAACATCATCAGACCCAATCATACCAAGATCACCATGATTGGCTTCTGCAGCGTGTACAAAAAAAGCAGGTGTTCCTGTTGAAGCTAAGGTTGCAGCAATTTTCGTCCCTATATGACCACTCTTCCCAAGTCCCGTAATCACCACACGACCACTAGCGTTCCTGATGGTTTGAACAGCGGCTTCAAAAGAGGAAGAAAGACTTCCCAGAAGAGCTGCTTCAAGAGCTTTAAGCCCTTGTGTTTCACTCGTAATAGTTTTAAGTGCCGATGTAACAGCGCTTTGTGAGGCTGACATATGAGAAGAAGACTGTTGCATCATGACCGAATCTGATAAATGAAATTAAATGGGAGATCTATATCACTTTTCAATTTTAATACTTTTAAGCAAATTCTTCAAGGAAGCAGAAACCTGCCTATGCATATCAGCACGCGCTAAAGAAAATGCAATATTTGCTTCAATAAAACCAGCTTTAGAGCCACAATCAAAAGTGTGCCCTTCTAACTGAAAACCAAAAAAATTCTGCTCATTTGAAAGACGTACCATCGCGTCTGTTAATTGAATTTCATCCCCTGCTCCTCGCTCTTGATTAGAGAGAATATCAAAAATTTCTGGTTGCAAAATATAACGTCCATTGATGTAGAGATTCGATGGTGCAGTTCCTTTTGTTGGCTTCTCTACCATTTTTATGATTTCAAAACCATTTTCAATTTGTTTGCCTTTTTCAACGATCCCATATTTATGAGTCTCTCTAGGATTGCACTCTTGAACCGCAATAATATTACCCTCACCGATTTTTTCATAAAGACTGATCATTTCAGAAAGGCAACCTCTTTTCGCTTGCATCAACATATCTGGTAACAACAAAGCAAAAGGTTCTTGCCCAACTAATTCACGTGCGCACCAAAGAGCATGTCCTAACCCCAAAGGCTGCTGTTGCCGAGTAAAAGAAGTCGTGCCTGGTAGAGGTTGTAAAGCGTGCAAATGCTCAAGTTCTTCTTTTCTACCACGTTCAGCAAGCACTGTATATAATTCAACTTGCGCATCAAAATAATCCTCAATGACTGCTTTATTGCGTCCAGTAACAAAAATAAAATGTTCAATACCAGCTTCACGCGCTTCATCTACAACATATTGAATAACAGGTCTATCAACAATAGTCAGCATTTCTTTAGGAACTGTTTTTGTTGCAGGAAGAAAACGAGTACCAAGACCAGCCACGGGAAATACTGCTTTCCGAATTTTACGCACTCTTATCCTCCTGATTAAACATATAATTTTTCACTCCCTATATCTTAACGAATTGTTTCAATTACTATTATAATAAACAAGAAAAGAACACAAATGAGATAATTTATGAGAAAGTATTTCTTTAAAAGAAATAACCCACTTTAGTTTTTACTTATTTGCTTGAAAACATAACCGATTAAGCCAAATAAAAAAATGAAGTTATCGTATATCAAAATACTTGAACATTAATGGAAATTGAAAATGCAAAAAATAGAACTTAACACTTTTTCTTCTTCAAGAAAATTTATAGATTGGAGCACTATTATCATTGCTTCAGTTATTGCTTTTTATGCTTTTTCAATGTTTTTTGCACCACTTTTATGCGCTGATAGCGGTTTTAAAAACTGGATTAGAGAATTCAAAAAAACAGCTTTAGCCAACAATATTTCATCATCTACGTTTGATATGGCTTTTAAAAACGTCAATACAATTGATCCCGAAGTTTTAAAAAAAGCCGCATATCAGCCAGAATTTGTGGATTCTTCATGGAACTATTTTGATAATCGTGTTCATGATATTGCAATTGTAGAAGGGCAACGGCAAGCTAAAAAATGGGAAGAATGGCTTCCTAAAATTGAAGAACGCTTTGGTGTTGATCGCCATATTCTCCTTGCTATTTGGTCAATGGAAAGCAGTTATGGAAAAGTTTTAGAAAATAAAGGTGTAATGCGTGATGCTATTCGTTCACTTGCAACCCTAGCCTATGCTGATAAAAAACGCGCAAAATATGCACGCACACAACTGATTGCTGCCATGAAGATTCTACAAAGTGGTGAAATTGAGCGCTCCCAACTTACTGGATCTTGGGCTGGTGCATTGGGGCATACGCAATTTATTCCAAGTAGTTATCTTGCCTACGCCGTTGATATGGATGGAAGTGGACGACGTGATATCTGGACCTCTATTCCAGATGCCCTCGCGACCGCTGCTAATCTTCTTCACATGAATGGCTGGCAGTCCGACCTCCCTTGGGGAATAGAAGTCAAATTACCGCAAGGGAAAAATCTTCCCAACGATTGGCATTCCTTTGAACAGTGGAAAAAGCTAGGTGTAAAACATGCAAGCGGACATTCTTTTCCTTCATCATCTGAGCTCGCAATATTAAAGTATCCAGATGGACCAAAAGGACCTATATTCTTAGTAACAAAAAACTTCTTTGTTATTAAACGTTATAATAATGCAGATCGTTATGCTTTCGCAGTTGCTCTTTTAGCTAACCGAATTGCAGGATACCCAGGATTGGTTCAAGATTGGGATCGACCTTTTCAGCCCCTTACTTTTCAAGAATGTAAAGAACTGCAATCTCGTTTAGCTGTACATGGCTATTATAAAGGAGAAGTTGATGGCAAAATCGGTACTGCCTCTAGACAAGCAATTAAAGCTTTTCAACTACGCTACGGCTTAGAGAATAATGGACATCCCTCCCCTGAAGTTCTTTTCCTCCTTCGAAAACAATAATTTGGAGTAAAGTGCTTGTTACACTTCCGTTTAATGTACTTGATTTTTCTGCTTTTTTATACTTTTTCTTTTATTATAATACAGCAAGCTCCAAGTAAGGCACAAAATTTTTTCGAATCGTTGTTCGAACATAAAAAACAAGAACAACAGCCACAAATTATGGAACAAAAGATATACAAACCACAAAAAAAGATTGTAACACAAAAACCTATACAAAAACTAAAAGAAGAAAATGCGAAACGCATTCTCGTGGTAGGAGACTTTGTAGCTTTTTCTGTTGCTGATGCGCTCAAGAAGCTTTTTACTGACAATCACGATATAATCATCATAAATAACACAGTGCCAAATTCTGGCTTGGTTCGAACAGATTATTATTCTTGGAAAAACAATATTTCTGAACTCATTGATAAAAATAAACCTCAAGCTATTGTTATGATGATCGGTGCAAATGATAATCAACCAATCATAACACCTGATGGCGTACTCAGAGCAGTAGAGCCAGAATGGATAAATATCTACAAGCAAAGAATTATTGAAATTGCTGAAAGCCTTCATAATTCTGGAAAGCCATGGATATGGGTGGGACAACCTGCTTTTAAGAATAATAATTTAACACAAAAAATGCGAATTTTTAATGCGCTTTATAAAAATGCAACAAAAACAAAAAAAGGATATTTTATTGATATTTGGGATGGTTTTATTGATGCAGAAGGTCAATTTTCCTTTTTAGGCTATGATATTAATGGAAAAACAGTAAAACTCCGTACTCATGACGGTATTAACTTTACTGCTGCTGGCAAACAAAAACTTGCCTCTTATTTGAAAAGAAAACTGGAGATTATTTTAAATTTTCACCTATCATCCTATGAAAATATATACCCTATCAATACAAATACTCTGCAATTTATACAAGAACCACATAATATTAAACGCCAGCCTCCAATAACCCTCGATAACATGGCACAACAAAATACCCATCTACTCAACAAAATAGATTCAAACTTCATGAAAAAATCATGGTCACCTCCAAATGGTCACCAGATAGACCGAGCTGATAATTTTTCTTTCCCATGATACTCTTTAAAAACATAAAGTTTGCTCTTTTTCATAAACAAAGCCCCATATAGAAAAAGCTTTTTCTACATGGTTATAATGCGTTAAAAACTTATGCAAATTTCAATCATAAAAAAGAATATAATGGCAGCGTGAACCATACCATGATACTTTACAATCCACGTTTTTTAATCATCGCCTCTGATGAAGGTAACCTCCCTCGAAAAGCTTTATACAGTTCCTCTGGATCGTGGCTTCCTCCAGCAGAATAGATAAAACGCTTTAATCGATCAGCGAGCTCTGAATTAAACACATCACCTGTTTCTTCAAAAGCCTGAAAAGCATCAGCATCAAGCACTTCCGACCACATATAAGAATAGTAACCAGCAGCATAACCATCACCTGAAAATATATGTGTAAAATGTGGAGGACGATGACGCATGATAATTGTGTCAGGCATTTGCAACCTTTCTAATTCCTGATGCTCGAATATTGTTGGATCAGTTACCGTTTCTCTCTGATGAAAAGCCATATCCACTAAAGCTGATGAAATAAATTCAACTGCAGAAAAGCCAGCATTAAATGTCTGTGCCGCTACAATCTTATCCATCAATGCTTGTGGCATGGGAAGTCCTGTTTTTGCATGCGTTGCGTAAGACTTTAGTATCTCTGGTACAGTTAACCAATGTTCGTAAAGTTGAGAAGGAAGTTCAACAAAATCACGCGAAACCGATGTCCCCGACACAGATAGCCATGTTACGTCAGAAAGCAAGCCATGCAATGCATGTCCAAATTCGTGGAAAAGCGTACGTGCATCATCAAGTGATAAAAGAGCAACTTCCCCTTTGGGTGGTTTAGCAAAATTACAAATATTGTAGATAATAGGCTTTTGTCCATTATCCAATTTATGTTGCGATTGCAGATTGCTCATCCATGCACCAGAGCGTTTTGAAGAGCGCGCAAAATAATCACCGATGAAATGCCCAAGCAAACTACCATCAGATTTTTTTACTTCCCATAAACGTGCATCAGGATGCCATAGTGCAACAGTATTTTTTTCTTCAAATGAAAGCCCAAAAAGTTTTTCTGCCACAGTAAAAGCTGCTTCAATCATACGATCAAGCTGAAAATAATATTTAATTTCAGCTCCGTCGAAAGAAAATTTTTCGGCGCGAAGTTTTTCCGTATAATAGCGCCAATCCCAAGCTGCTAAGAACTCATTACTTCCCTGACTTCTTGCAAAGTTTTGCAATTCAACCTGTTCATTAGCAGCCTTAGCTTTTGCTCGTTCCCATACAGGTATAAGCAAATCCATAACTGTATCAACATTCTTTGCCATGGTATTATCAAGTTTCAGGTCTGCGAATGATTCATACCCTAGTAATTTAGCCTGCTCATCTCGAAGTGCAATAATCTCCACAATAATTTTCCGATTATCATTATCATTGTTATTTTCACCGCGTTTAGACCAAGCTTTAAATGCTACTTCGCGCAAATCACGACGATCAGAGAACTTTAAAAATGGTTCAACAATTGAGCGTGCCAATGTTAATGCATAAGCTCCCTCATTACCTCTTTCACACGCAATTTCCTTCATGGAAGCAATAAGATCATCAGGCAAACCAGTTAAATCTGTTTGTCCTAAGAATAAGATCCACTCAGCTTCATCTTTTAAAACATGCTGACCAAAAGTAGCACTTAAAAAAGCGAGCTTTTCATTAATTTCAACAAGCCGTTTTTTTCCTTTTTCATCAAGCTTTGCACCATTACAAACAAACTTTTTCCACCATAATTCAAGTACACGTGTCGTTTCACTATCGTACACACCTTGCCGCGATTGCTCATAGAGCACTTCTATTTTGGAAAATATTCGTGCATCCATCATAATTTTTGAAGAATACCGAGAAAGTTTTACAACAAACTCTTGTTCTAATTGCTGAATAAATGCATTACTATGAGCACCTGAACGCAAGAAAAATATTGAACATACACGATCAAGTGTCTTGCCAGAAAGTTCAAAAGGCTGCAGAAAATTCTCAAGCGTTGGTGATTCTTGTATTGTTGCAATTGCCTCTATTTCTTCTTCTGCCTCTTTAAGCGCCTGCTCAAAAGCAGGTTTAAAATCATTATCACTTATTAAAGTATAATCAGGAAGTCCCGCAAATCCCTTCCAATCCAGCACTGCTGCTTTTGTCATAATACTCTATATCTCCATTATAAACTTTAAAATGTAATAATTAATCTCATGATATAAGTAATAATAATTGATAATACTGTAAGTTTTATCTATTTTACTTTAAAATAAACTTTCAAAATTATATTTAAATATAAAAAATATTAAGATAATTTTATCATCAAAGATAAAATAAAATAACAATTTTTACATATTTTACTTATAAAACTGTTTACTGTTTGTGATTTATCCTTGACTTTATTTTAAATATTAACAATTGAAAGCGTATGTTGGGAGGGGTTTTTTTTAAGCCTGCCATAACTTTTAATTCGTCTTAATCCATAATATCTAGATTCATAATTCTCCAATCTTTTGGAAGGTACTTTATCATGACTGAAATTAAAACAACCTTCGAATTAAAAAATTTTTCTCCTGAAGCTCTTACCGAAGAATTAAAAAATCGGCATTTCGCCGATTCAATTGATATCATCAATGATCTTGATATCATGGAACGTGTGACTATTCTTAGTCTCTTGCCCCTTGATTATACCATTGAACTTTTTGATAAACCAGAGCTTGAACAACCTGCAGCTATTCTTGAACTTTTACCTGTGAATCGTTCTGTTGAAATTCTTGATGGTATGTCTGCAGACGCCGCTGCAGACGTTTTTCAAGAAATGAATGAAGAAACACGCACACGGCTTTATGCCTTGCTTAAACCCTTAACACGATCTGAGCTAAAAAAACTCACAAGTTACCCTGATCACACCGCTGGTGCACTCATGACAACAGAGTTTATAGCAGTGCCAGCAAACTGGACTGTAAAAAAGACTCTTGATTACATTCGTGATGTCGAACGAACACGTGAAACAGTTTACACAAGCTATGTTATTGATCCTAAAATGGGCACTCTTCTCAAGGCTATTTCACTTCGTAACCTTATTCTTGCCTCACCTGATGAGCCAATTCTCAATGTCCCTACGCGTGATACACCCATCACAATATCACCTTCCACGGATCATGAAGATATTGCTCGCCTTTTTCAACGTCACGACCTTCTCTCTGTACCAGTTGTTGATGAGAGCAACCATGTTATTGGTATTGTAACTGTCGACGATGTGCTGGATACTATGGTCGATGAGATGAATGAAGATGCCTATAAATTCGGAGGTATGGAAGCTCTCAATAAACCATATATGCAAATCGGCTTTCTTGAAATGATGAAAAAACGCGGTGGCTGGCTTGCCTTACTTTTTATCGGTGAAATGTTGACAGCAAGCGCCATGCAATATTTTGAAACAGAGCTTGAAAAAGCGATTGTCCTCACATTATTCATTCCTCTTATTATGAGCTCAGGAGGAAATTCTGGATCACAGGCAACATCACTTATTATCCGTGCATTAGCCCTACGTGAGCTCACACTTAAAGACTGGTGGAGAGTCATTATTCGTGAAATTCCAGCAGGACTATCTCTTGGTGCATTACTTGGAATCATTGGAATTACGCGCATTGTCATTTGGCAGCAATTGGGTATCTATAACTATGGAGAACATTGGTTTGCTGTTTCCATGACTGTAGGTGCAGCTTTGATCGGAGTCGTTACCTTTGGTTCCTTCTCTGGCTCTATGCTTCCTTTTATCCTTAAAGTTTTGAGATTTGATCCAGCAAGCGCTTCTGCTCCCTTTGTAGCAACCTTAGTAGATGTCACAGGTATTGTAATCTATTTTTCTGTGGCTTCCCTTATTTTGTCTGGCACTCTGCTTTAAAATGTTAAGAAAAAATACAACTCATATGCAACCTATAATCTTGTTTATTTAAGAGAATAGGTTGCATTATTTTTTTTCATTGCATATCCACAAAAAATGCTTACACTCTCAAGTGTTTTTTGTAAAATTCTACAAAGTCAATTCAATAAAACATCAAAAACCTTTACAAACAGTTTGCCATAAAAATATTTACTCCTCTTCCCAAATTATAAAAAAACATGTAAAAGGCTCTGTGAACATCAGGTAAATAGTGCAAAAGCTTTGCCTTAAATAAAATTTCATTAAACGAAAAGAAGAAAATTTATGCAATTGCGTAACATTGCCATCATTGCCCATGTTGACCATGGGAAAACAACGCTCGTGGATGAACTTCTCAAACAATCAGGAAATTTCCGTGATAATCAGCGTACTAGCGAACGCATGATGGATTCAAATGATATTGAAAAAGAACGCGGAATTACAATTCTAGCAAAAGCGACATCTGTTGTTTGGAAAAATACTCGAATTAATATTGTTGATACACCAGGTCACGCTGACTTTGGTGGGGAAGTTGAACGTATTTTGAACATGGTAGATGGAGCAATTGTGCTTGTTGATGCCGCTGAAGGTCCAATGCCGCAAACAAAATTTGTCGTTGGTAAAGCGTTGAAAGTAGGATTACGCCCTATTGTTGTGATTAATAAAATTGACCGACCTGATGCACGCGCTGACGAAGTCATCAACGAGGTTTTTGATCTTTTCGCTGCTCTTGATGCCACCGATGAACAACTTGACTTTCCCATTCTTTATGGATCAGGTCGTAATGGATGGATGGCAGAATCTCCTGAAGGACCGAAAGATCAAGGATTGAGTCCTTTGTTTGATCTTGTCATTCGCCATGTTCCTTCTCCTACCGTAGCTGAAGGACCATTCCGCATGATCGGAACTATTCTTGAAGCTGATCCATTTTTAGGACGAATTATTACAGGTCGCATTCATTCAGGCTCTATTAAACCAAATCAAAGTGTTAAAGTTCTTGGGCAGGATGGAAAACTTTTAGAAACTGGGCGTATTTCGAAAATTTTGGCATTTCGTGGGCTAGAACGACAACCCATTGAAGAAAGTACTGCTGGTGATATTGTAGCAATTGCAGGTCTACAAAAAGGTACTGTTGCTGATACTTTCTGTGATCTTACGGTCAATGAACCACTCACAGCCCAACCAATTGATCCTCCCACTGTTACTATGAGCTTTCTCGTCAATGATAGCCCCCTTGCTGGAACTGAAGGGGATAAGGTGACAAGTCGTGTTATCCGAGACCGTTTATTGAAAGAAGCAGAAGGCAATGTAGCCCTTAAAATTGAAGAATCCGCTGATAAGGATTCTTTTTATGTTTCAGGAAGAGGAGAATTGCAACTTGCAGTTCTCATCGAAAATATGCGCCGTGAAGGATTTGAGCTTAGTGTATCACGTCCACGTGTTGTTATGCAAATAGATGAAAACGGAGCAACTCTTGAACCAATCGAAGAAGTTGTAATCGATGTTGATGAGGAATACTCTGGAACTGTCGTTCAAAAAATGTCCGAACGTAAAGGAGAAATGGTTGAACTGCGCCCCTCTGGAGGCAGTCGTGTACGCCTTGTCTTTTATGCCCCAACCCGAGGACTTATCGGCTACCAATCCGAACTTTTAACTGACACACGCGGTACAGCAATTATGAATCGCCTTTTTCATGCCTATGAACCTTATAAAGGAGACATTAGTGGTCGCGTCAATGGTGTTATGATTTCAAATGATAGCGGTGAATCTGTCGCTTATGCTCTTTTTAACCTAGAAGATCGTGGGCCTATGGTAATCGATGCTGGCGTTAAAGTCTATCAAGGCATGATTATTGGTATACACTCACGTGATAACGACTTAGAAGTGAATGTTTTAAAAGGAAAAAAGCTAACAAATATGCGTGCTTCTGGAAAAGATGAAGCCGTGAAATTAACCCCTCCTATCAAAATGACACTAGAACGTGCTTTATCGTGGATACAGGATGATGAACTTGTAGAAGTAACTCCTAAAAATATTCGGCTACGCAAACTTTATCTTGATCCAAATGAACGCAAACGCTTTGAAAAAACACGCTCATCAATTTCAACCTAAATCTCATGACTTCCTTGGTCAAATGTTGCATTGTATCTAGCTTAATCATACTCCAGAAAGGATATTGACATGAATATAAAGGAAATACCTGTTGGCAAAAACCCCCCAGAAGATATCAATGTTATCGTTGAAGTCTCTCTTGGTGGTCAACCAATAAAATATGAAATGGATAAAAAATCTGGAGCATTGTTTGTTGATCGTTTTCTCCATACATCTATGGTTTATCCTGGAAATTATGGTTTTGTTCCGCATACTCTTTCAGAAGATGGAGACCCAATTGATGTTCTTATCTGCAATACCCGTCCACTTCTTCTTGGTTGTGTTATTAATGTTTGTCCAATTGGTGTTTTGGTTATGGAAGATGATGGTGGTAAAGATGAGAAAATTATTGCTATCCCTACTCCTAAGCTAACGCAACGATATATCAACGTCCACGACTATACTGATCTTCCTGAAATTACACTAAAGCAAATTGAGCACTTTTTCGAGCATTATAAAGATCTTGAGCTTGGAAAATGGGTCAAAATTGAAGGTTGGCGTGATAAAGACTTTGCCCGTAAATTAATTCAACAAGCTATTGAGCGCGCTCGAGTAATATAATTATTACAAAAAAACAAAGCCTGTTTTTAAAGCAGGCTTTCATTTTTACCTACCTCTGCATAGAAGTGCAATCTTCTAAAGATTGTAATATCTTTTTCAGCTCTTCTAAATATCCTGAAAAATAAAGCCGCTTATAACGTGATGTTGCGCCACTCTTAAGAGAAATATAAGAAAATGGAACTTTCCATTGCTTCGCTAAAAATCTCATTAATGCTTTATTTGCTTTTCCATCTTCAGGAACAGCACGGATACGTATAACCAAATGCTGCCTCCCATCATCCCTGCATTCAATCCCCATTATTTTATCAACTGAAGCCTTAGGAATTAAGTACACAAACAAAATTAAGCCACTAGCATCAACTTGATAAAACATCCTCTTTTGTCCAATATAATATTTTATAAGTACATGTTTGCATAAGCACGCCACATAAAGGTACGAATAAAATAAATAATCATGAATACTGCAATGGGCGAAATATCAACCGCTCCAAGATTTGGCAAGAATCGCCGAATACGGACTAAAACTGGCTCTGTAACACGGTACAGAAAATCTCCTATCAAAAAAACAAAGCGATTACGCATATTCACGATATTGAATGCACAAAGCCAAGAAAAAATAACACTTGCAATTAAAATATCAATATAAATCTTGAAAATCAGATCTATTACCTGCAGCAATGCATAAATCATTCTTTATTCCTCTTTTTATTTAACGGAATAGAAAGACCCCATATAGGAATTTAAAGCAAACCTTCCTACTGAATGATGTTTCACACCCCCACACATGAGAACGCTTTTTTACATGAACAGGAAAAGCAAACATCCAAATGGAAAATAGTCAAAAAACAAAAGTAGCAAGAAATTTTCCTACAACTTTCAAAAAATTTTGAACATACAATACAGAAAAACTCTATTACTCTGACCTATAAATCTGCTGCAAAAATTGCTTTGCTTTATTAAATTAAAGACGACCTTTAAAAGGCCGTCTTTACTTTAAGATTATTTCAACAAAGCAGTTAAACGGTTAAGTGCACTGCTAAAACCATTCAGCTGAATGAATAAATCATTTAAAGGTGGTTCACCTGCCATAGCTGTTGTCATAGCCAACTTCAAATGCTTTCCAGCACGTAAAGCTGTTACAAAATTTTTGTCAAAAGCCACTGGAACAACACAACCTATTGTTTCACAAGTCCGAATACCAGTTTCGATAACAGCCTTCCCATCATCGACTTGTAAACGAACAGGCTTGGAAACCAAAATACCAAAAGGAACTACCAAATTGCCAGATACCATACCATCATCATTGAGAACAACGTTCATAGCCACAACAACACGATTCTGGTTATTAACCTCCTGACGATACATAAAACAAACTTTTTTGCCCGTCTGCACACCACAATTAATGCTCCACAAACCATAAGTCTCAGTTAAAGAAGAAGCACCATTCGGCAACGCAGCTGCTGCAGGCTTCGTTGTAGCTGACTTTGGATCTAATGCAAATGCAGCAGAAGAAATACTCAAAAGAGTAAAAATTACAAATAAATTGAATAACTTTTTCATTTTATATTCCAGTTCTTTACATAAAATAGAATCATTTTTGATATTACACACTATAAAGCATCTTAACGAAAAAATAGCTTTCCACGGTTATATAACTTTTATAAACATCTAAGGCTACTTCGAAATTCGCTAACAACTTTCATATAAACATGCTTTTTAAAAGAAATAACAATTGAAGGTAAGATTTCTAGATCAACCCATTTCCATTTGTCAAACTCTGCTTTATTGCCGTCTGGCGGTGGATTGATTGTGATTTCAGAAATCTCTCCTGTAAATTGAAAAGCAAACCATTTTTGTATTTGTCCACGGTATTTGTCACTCAACATACACCCAACAAGTTCTTGTGGAAAATCATAATGGAACCAATCTTTTGCTTCTTTAATCAACTTTACAGACCGAATCCCTGTTTCCTCATAAAGTTCACGATGTGCTGCATCTAATGGCTCTTCACCCTCATCAATTCCCCCTTGAGGCAGCTGCCAACAATCAGACATTTCGCTATTTGTGTGGCTGCACGCCATTAAACGGCGCCCAACCCAAACTTTACCTTCGTGATTAAATACAAGGATTCCAACACACTTTCGATAAGGCAGATCTTCAAAGCGAACAGTTGCATCCATTTAATTATTTCCTAAAAGCATAAACTGTACATATTCCCTCTTATTTTAAAACATCTTTATTGGGATCTGGCGGAAATGCTGCATTCGCCATTTCACCACGTAAAAGCTTATAAGCTTCATTTAATTGAATATCCTCTTTAGGATCTTGCGGAACAAATGCAGCTGAACCAGATCCTTTATTGCTTTCTCGCTTCCCTTTAATATGCCCTTTTAACTCAGATTCACCAATTTTTACATCATAGCCCTTATATTTTTCAGGCAATGGTTGTTCTACAATAATATCTGGCGTGATCCCAGTTCCTTGAATTGAAGTACCAGCTGGTGTGTAATAAAGCGCTGTTGTCAAACGTAAAGCACCATTTTCACCTAAAGGAATGATTGTTTGAACAGATCCTTTACCAAAAGATTGCGTGCCTAAAATTGTAGCACGACGATGATCTTGTAATGCTCCTGCAACAATCTCAGAAGCACTTGCCGAACCGCCATTAATGAGTACAATGAGAGGTTTACCATTAATGATATCTCCTGACTTAGCATCAAACCTCATCACATCATTCTTCTTACGCCCGCGGGTTGATACAATCTCACCTTTATCGAGAAAAGCACTTGAAACACTCACTGCTTGATCTAAGAGCCCACCAGGATTAAGCCGTAAATCAAGAACATAACCCTTCAACTTATCTTGAGGGATTTGAGACTGAATATCTTTAATTGCAGCTTGAAGATTGCCAAAAGTCTGCTCAGAAAACTGAATAAGTCTTAAATATCCAATATCATTCTCAACACGGTACTTAACCGCCTTTACCTTAATGATATCACGAACAACTTTTATCTCAAGCGGTTTATCAACACCAGAACGAATAATTGTCAATGTAATCGGTGTTCCCACAGCTCCCCGCATCTTATTGACAGCTTCATTTAATGTGTGACCATTTGTCTGTTCACCATCAATTTTTGAAATGAAATCTCCTGCCAGAATACCAGCTTTTGCAGCAGGTGTATCATCCATCGGAGAAACAACTTTAATTAAATTTTTCTCCATGGTTACCTCAATACCAAGTCCTCCGAATTCTCCCTTAGTAGAATCGCGCATATCCTTGGCTTCTTGAGCATTCATATAAGATGAGTGTGGATCAAGCGACGTCAGCATGCCATTGATAGCATTTTCAATGAGCTTTTTGTCATCGGGAACTGTCACATATTGCGCACGTACCCGTTCAAAGATATCACCAAATATAGCCAGCTGCTTATAAGTATTACCTTCGTTATCCGCAGCAACAGACTGCACCATAATCATTGAACTGGCGCCGAGCAACACCCCAGCGACCAAAAAAATAACTTTACGAATCATTTTGGTTCCTTCTTAATTTTTCAGTCCGCCACCAAGGAGCTGGATTCACAGGCTTCCCCTGCTTTCTAAACTCAATGTAAAGCATTGGAGCAGTTTTGCCTATATCCAATGCAACACTGTTTGCAATAAATTGCATCCCCATCGTACCAAGAGGCTCACCTGAAAGAATAAATTGCCCCTGAGTTACATTAATTCT
This sequence comes from Bartonella propinqua, assembly GCF_047263965.1. Taxonomy (NCBI): domain Bacteria; kingdom Pseudomonadati; phylum Pseudomonadota; class Alphaproteobacteria; order Hyphomicrobiales; family Bartonellaceae; genus Bartonella; species Bartonella propinqua. The sequence goes on from NZ_JBLEBK010000003.1 coordinate 242,090, forward strand.
AGACATCCCGATAAGAATGATATGATAGCCATTTCCAACATTAAGAATAATTAATTGTCCGTAAGAGCGAAACGGTCCAGCAAAAGCGACAAGAGCATCCGTAGGCGCTATAACAACAGCTGCTGATTCTGTTTCAACCATTTCGCCAAAACGCGAAACCTGTGAACTATTATTAACGTGCTTAATTTTTTTGCCCAAAACAGGAAAAAGCAAAGAGCCTTTTTGGCTTTCAAAATTGCGCTGCTCTAATAGTTGTAAATTTTTCCGTACCTGCACGGATGTATCAAAACTAAGCTGTGATTGACGGTCCAGTTCTAAAATTAATTCTTCCAAAGATTGCGCTTTTTTAGCAAGAGCAATATTTTTTTGACGCTGTTTGGTAAGCTCTTCTTCCGATTTCCTTTGTAATTGCACTTTTTGGTCTAGCAAAAGCTCTAGATGTTTTCGCTGCTCCGCTTGATTTTGTATTTTAATCTTCAAAGCCTCATATTCCGTGGTAATTGCGTTGCTCATATTGGTCAATTCTTTGAGGCTCTCTGTCAAAGCTTGTGTTTTTTCTTGCATTTCAGGAATGACCGCCCCTAATAAAACAGAACTACGTACAGAAGCTAACACATCTTCAGGCAACACAACAAGAGCAGGAGGTGGGTTAACTCCCATGCGTTCTAAGATAGCAAGAACGTCCGAAAACTCAGCGCGACGGCTTTTGAGATTTTGATAAACTTGTGTCTGCTTTTCTATCATTTTTTCAAGTTTTTTTTCCCTTTCAGCAATATCATTTGCTGCAAAACGTTCTGCCTGAGCTGCTTTTATCAATGCATCAGTCAAAGCACGCTGATCTTTTTTTAAACGCTCAACCTGACGAACAAGAAAAGCAACACGCTCACGCGAGATAGAGATATTTTGACGAATTTCTATCAATGCCTTATGTGCTGTTGCACTACTCACTGTATCTTCGGCATGTGATACAGACAAGAAAAAAACCATGCTCAATAGCAATACAAAAAATATCACATATTCCTCATATGAACATCGCATTTTTTTATGAAGAAGCTTCTTCATTTGCCTAACCATTAAATTTCATCGCATGAACTAGAGATGATTTAAATGGTGTCACCTAAAACAATATTAATAAATGCGTAAATAAGTGCTAAAAACTGCACAAAAATGTTAAACACGATGATAAGGATGATTATTAACAATTGTTACAGCCCGATAAAGCTGCTCTGTAAGCAATATACGTGCAATTTGATGCGGCCATGTCATAAGGCCAAAAGACAAAAGAAAATCAGCACGATTTCTTATCCACTCATTGTGTCCATCAGGTCCTCCCAAAGCAATTATTACATCACGAACACCTTCATCACGATAAAACCCTAACTTCTCAGCAAAAGCAGAAGATGAAATTGACTTTCCACGCTCATCTAATACAATTAATCGACATTTTTCAGGCAAAAACTCAATAAGTCTCCTTCCTTCTTCTTCCATGCGTTGACATGCTGTTTGAGCACGACTTTCTGATATTTCCTGTAATGTTTTAAAATGAAAACCTACAGCTCCAGAACTTTTAGAAAAGCGATCTAAATAATGATGAGCTAATGTGTGCTCAGCACCTCTCTTCATGCGACCAACAGCAAAAATAGAAATTTGCATGTCAATGATCTCCGAAAAGAACTGACTTTGTTTTATCTAAATCTGGAGCGAGCCACATTTTCTCTAAATTATAAAAAAGACGAACTTCTGGACGAAAAAGATGGACGATAATATCGCCTGTATCAATCAATACCCAATCACCTCCTGCAAGCCCTTCTACATTTGCTCGACCGCACCCACTATTTTTCCAAGTACACAATAAATGATCTGCGATAGCAGATACATGACGGTGTGAATGCGCTGAGGCTATGACCACGTAATCCGCTAGGGATGATTTTCCCTGAACATCAATAGAGACGATATCTTCCGCTTTTGTATCCTCTAAACTATTGAGAATAATCTTTAACCCTTCAGCTATTGAAAAAATTTTTTTTTCTGCTGAAACTATATTACCATAAGAACGTTTTTGAGAGATGTTTTCCAGACCAATATCCTTTCTTATCATTGATAATATACAAACAAAGAGAAACTTTTTCAAAGAGATTTGCAGAATCTTATAAAATGTTCAAGAAAAATCATTCTTCTTTAAACGAAGATCCGTCGAAGACTGAAAAGATAAAGATCCATGCAAATAAGTCCAAACTGGTGGCTTCATAAAAGGTAATCGTGCACTTTCTCTCTCATCTAAACGAAAGCAACGATAAATTTGTGCCATAGGAGCAGAGAGTGCTGACATACGTGCTGAAGGACGATCAATAATCGCAATAGGAAGCATAGATATAATGTCACGCCATCGGTACCAATGATGAATTGTCGCAAAACTATCTGCACCCATAACCCATACAAAATGCACACCGCGACAGCGCGTAAGAATATGAGAAATTGTGTCGACTGATACTGTACTCCCTATAGCCTGCTCAAAACCTGTCACGCGAATCTTTGTATGATCAACAAGTTCACAACTTAATTGCATCCTTTCATCTAAAGATGGCAAATGTGCACAATCTTTCAAAGGATTCCTTGGAGTTACTATCCACCACAACTGATCAAGACATAACCGTTTAATTGCAGTTTTCGCAACGAGAAGATGCCCCTCATGCGGTGGATTAAAAGACCCACCAAAAAGACCCACAACATTGGATCTTTCGACATGTGGCATGCGATTTTTCCATAAGAGAAATGGCGTTTTCAAAGCCTAACCTGCCCATTTCCTTTGATATGATACTGAAATGATGTCAACTGTTCAACACCTATGGGACCACGCGCATGCATTTTTCCTGTTGCGATACCAATTTCTGCTCCAAAACCAAATTCACCTCCATCAGCAAATTGTGTAGACGCATTATGAAGCAAAATAGCTGAATCTAAACGATTAAAAAATATCTTCACTACCCTCATATCCTCAGCAATAATCGATTCAGTATGCCCCGATGAATAACGTTCAATATGTGCAATAGCTCCCTCAATACCTTTAACTGTTTTTACTGAAAGAATCGCATCAAGATATTCACATGACCAATCTTCTTCAGATGCTAATTTAACATCTGGCATAAGAGTAACAATATCTTCTGTTGCACGAATTTCACACCCCTTTTCCTGTAAAGCAGTCAAAACAGGCAGAAATTCTTTTAATGCTTGATGATCAATTAAAACTGTCTCGACAGCACCACATACACCTGTCCGCCGCAACTTTGCATTTAAAACAATATCACGCGCCATCTCTACATCTGCCGATTGATCAATATAAATATGGCAAAGACCTTCTAAATGCGCGAAAGTGGGAACACGTGCATCAGATTGAACACGTGCAACAAGGCTTTTTCCACCACGAGGTATAATAACATCAATCATCCCCCCCAGTCCCTTCAGCATTTCTCCAACAGCACTACGATCTGTCGTTCCAATCATTTGAATAGCCTCTTCAGGCAAACCAGCTTCTTTCAAACCTTTCACCAATGCTGAATGCAGTGCATGTGCAGAATAGAAACTATCTGAACCACCACGTAAAATTGCAGCATTTCCAGATTTTAAACACAGAGCACTGGCATCAATTGTAACATTTGGTCGACTTTCATAAATAATCCCAATTACACCAAGAGGAGTACGAACACGACTGATATGAAGCCCATTTGGGCGTGTCCATTCGCTTATCACTTGTCCAACAGGATCAGGTAAATCAGCAATTTGACGGACACTGTCTATAACTGCATGCAAACGCAATTCATCTAGCTTGAGCCGATCAACCATCGCTGCATTTAAATTATTCTGAGCAGCATTTTCTAAATCCTGATGATTAGCCTGTAAAATCTTTGTTGATTGAGCTTCTAGACTCAGAGCTATCATCTCCAAAGCCTTGTTTTTTTGCTCAGAAGAAAGAACCGCAAGGACTGAAGCGGCGTGACGTGCCTTCCTTCCCATATTCTTCATTTGTTCTTCTAAAGACATGTTATTCATTCACTCCGCCAAAACAATACAGAAGATAAAAGATCATTTTTTAAACAGAATCAGTCAAAATGCGTAAAACCATATCATTACGATGCACCATAGCAGAGCGTGTTGCATATCCAAGAATGGATTCAATTTCTTCGCTTTTACGCCCCATAATGCGTACAACTTCATCTTTGTCATAACTCACAAGTCCACGAGCAATTTCAGTCCCACTTTCATCAACGATTGCGACCGTATCTCCACGACGGAATGTTCCTGCAACCGCAACAACTCCTGCAGCTAACAATGACTTTCCAAATTCAAGAGCCTTCACCGCTCCTTGATCAATCACCAAAGTCCCAGATGGATCTAAGTGACCAGAAATCCACGTCTTCCAAGCATTAACAGGCTTTTCACTGGCAGCAAAAAAACTTCTGCGTTCTCCCTTATCAATCGCTGCAAGAGGATTCATACGCTTGCCTGACGTAATCACCATAGCAGTTCCAGCAGAATTTGCTATTTTCCCAGCATCAAGCTTGGTCTTCATTCCCCCCTTAGAAAATTCTGAAACTGCAACATCTGCCATTTTTTCAATGTCACTCGTGATTGATGCAATAAAAGGGATAAATTCAGCTGTTGGATCACAATGAGGAGACTTTGTATAAAGACCATCAATATCGGATAAAAGTATTAAAAGATCCGACCCCATCATTGTTGCCACACGTGCTGCTAAACGGTCATTATCACCATAGCGAATTTCACTTGTCGCAACAGTATCATTCTCATTAATAACGGGAACCGCTCCAAAACGCAAAAGCGTATTAATCGTAGCACGCGCATTCAGATAACGTCGTCGCTCTTCTGTATCGAATAGAGTGAGCAAAATCTGACCAGTTTTTAGTCCATATTGAGCAAGTGCATCACTATAGGTTTTAGCTAACTCAATTTGCCCTAAAGCAGCACATGCCTGACTCTCTTCTAATTTTAAAGCACCTTTAGGAAGATGTAGTAATGTTCGCCCTAAAGCAATGGCTCCTGAAGATACCAGTAAAGCCTCAACACCTTTTTGATGCAGCTCAGCAACATCACTTATTAAACTGTTGAGCCACCTCGTTCGTAAACCTGTCTGAGGGTCAACCAAAAGCGCAGATCCAATTTTGATCACAATGCGTTTATAGTGCGCAAGCTTTTGCAATCCAACTGCCATCTTCATTAACCCTGCTTATCCTCACTGGCATCCTCTTTGCGTGCTGTTTCAATAATATGTGCGCTAGCACGCAACACATTTTCTAAACCTTCACGACTCACTGCAGAAAGTATCATAACAGGCTTACCAGCTACTCTTTGTAAAGCCTCTTGTTTCGTTTTACGCTCCTCAATAGTAAGAGTATCTATCTGACTTAAAACTACAATTTCAGTCTTATCACTCAAGTTATTTCCATACGCCTCGAGTTCACTACGGACAATCTGATATGCTTTTGCCACATCTTCTTCTTGAGCAGAAATCAAATGGAGTAAAACACGACAACGTTCAACGTGCCCTAAAAAACGATCCCCAATCCCCACACCTTCATGGGCTCCTTCAATTAAGCCAGGAATATCAGCCAAAACAAATTCACGAGCATCAATGCGTACAACACCAAGATGAGGATGCAGAGTGGTAAAAGGATAATCTGCAATTTTTGGTTTTGCAGCCGTTACTGACGCTAAAAAAGTTGATTTTCCAGCATTTGGCAAACCAATAAGCCCCGCATCGGCAATTAACTTCAAACGTAACCACAGCGTACGCTCTTCGCCAGCCAAACCAGGATTCGCATGGCGAGGTGCTCGATTTGTAGACGTCGTAAAATGAAGATTTCCAAAACCACCATTCCCTCCTTTTGCAAGACGATAACGTTGTCCAACTTCTGTCAAATCACAGATTAATGTTTTATTATCTTCTTCAAAAATCTGTGTCCCAACTGGCACTCTAAGGATGATATCATCACCCTTTTCACCCGTCATATTACGTCCCTTGCCGTGCCCTCCTGTTTTTGCTCTAAAATGCTGCTGATAGCGATAATCAATCAACGTATTGAGCCCATCAACAACGAGAGCCCAAACATCACCACCACGCCCTCCATTGCCACCATCTGGTCCTCCAAATTCGATGAATTTTTCACGACGAAATGATACTGCCCCCGCCCCTCCAGCACCAGAACGAATATAAACTTTAGCTTGATCAAGAAATTTCATGGCAACGCTCACTGAGGAATCAATTTCTCTACCTTTATAAGCAATGTGCTAATTTTACCAGTTTTTCATCATCTACAAAAAACTATCAATAATATCACGCACAATTACTTGGAAAGACCTTTACACCTAAATTATAAGTAAACTCTAACCTTCTGAAAAAAGGAAGCTGTTATTGAGTTTCGGTGTTTCCCTTAAATTCAAGAGCTAGAAGATAAAGTTCAACGGATTCTGTTCGGCTTGCAGGTGGTTTTACATGATGAACTGTTTTAAAATTCTGTTTTAATGTAGTGAGGAGAGTATTTTCCGTACCTCCTTGAAAAGCCTTTGCTAAAAAATGTCCTCCAGGCTTGAGAACCGAGAGAGCAAAATCAGCGGCAACTTCACATAAATAAACCGTCTTTAAATGATCCGTTTGACGGTGACCCGTTGTTGGTGCAGCCATATCAGAAAGAATTATATCTGGCTTTTTTCCTAAAGCATCAATTAATTTTTGCGGTGCATCTACACATAAAAAATCCATTTTCAGCATCACCACTCCAGGTAATGGATCAACATGCAAATAATCAATACCAACCACACTAGGCTTTTGATCACTTGATCCCACTATACGCGCAGACACCTGACACCATCCCCCTGGTGCAGCTCCCAGATCAATAACATTTTGACCTTTTTTGAGAAATTTATAACGCTCATTAATTTCGATTAATTTATAAGCAGCACGTGAACGATAACCATCTATTTTTGACTGATGAACATAAGGGTCATTCAAATGCCTCTCCAACCATCTACGCGATGATGCTTTAATGGTTCCTGCTTTCTTTTTTACACGCTGATGTAATTCATGCGATCCTGAACCACCATATCCGCCAGTTGGTGTTTTGGTTGTTTTTTTCATCGTTATTTATTGTCTCCACATTTTGATTACTTTAACGTTTAGACACCCTCTCCTCATTAAAATCAGTAAAAAACATCAGCTCCATAAATTTTTTAACACACAATTTGTTATCTAATTGTTTATTTAAAGCCATATCAGGCTAAAATCGTGTCTTCTTTTCCTCATTAAAATCAGATACTCGTTTTATATTCCATAACAATCTGTTATCAAAAAAGTGCCGTTTACATTACTCATTTCAGTATCATCAACTTTCCTTTAATTTTAACGCTCTGAATAAAATGCACTCCTGCTAAAATAAAAATCGTTTTAGAAATTTTTCAAAAATGTACCCTAAAATTCCTGAGCTAAAACCTTTAATTTATGATAACTTAAGCATTATTACTAAAAAACTATGCATCATTTTTTATCTTTTTAAAATTGTCTACACTACCATCATATATTTTAAACATTCAGTAAATGTTATAACTATACAGTAATAAAAATTTCGGATAAAATGTGCTTTTAAATGCAAAAAATAATCTTGAAAAACACCAAGGAACGCCCTTTTGGATAACCCATATCCAACAAAAAAGCGCAGTGATATTGATACCTGAGCTCAACCCACCCTGTGCCCTCAAGGTAGCAAACATTCATCACAATGATAACACTTAATATTCTTTATTTTAACTTTAAAGAACAAATCCTCAATGCTTTATCATATAATCTATCGCTTACAGATCAAGAAAAAATTGCTAAAAAACGCTCTCGCGACATTTAAAAATAAAATCTTTCTGCAATAGTAGAATTTTTTATGGGCTTTAAATTATCAGCTAACTGTTTATACTAAAATGTATTCTTGTAGACTTTCTCTCTTTTCTTCATAGCATTGAAACGCATCTTTAAAAAGTTTCTATGAAAAAAGTAAGCTTATATTTTAAAATTCTTTTAAACGACATTCTTTTCTATATTCGCAATATAGAAGCGCTTTGAAAAAATAAACAAGCCCTTATGCTCCTTCAAAACTATTATCTTTCAATCTTGAGTAATAGCTCTTTCCAAAACCGTATAAACTAAAAAAAATAAAATAAAATAAAATTATGATTCACTTTTTATCTAAAGAAACGAATATTTTCGCTTAATTTAAATTACTTTTAAACTGGCTCTTTTCAGTAATTTTTTTTACTGTCAACTACTAACATAAGTTAGCTTATAAATTTCGCAGAAAACTCTAAATTGTATTGTATTGCATATAAGATATTTATTATGATTTCACACCTGTAAAATGCAATAATTCATGAAATAAAACTTTGCTAAATTAGCTATATCGCTATCGTTGTAAAGAGTAAAGTGCTGCACTAAGTCCTTTAAATGGCGCAATAAAAGATAGTGTATCCCCCTCTTCAATTTTATAAGAAATGCGTACATTTTTGTTCTGCTCTATTTGCCCACTTAAAGTAGGCCCTATAGGCAATTGCGCTAAACACACTCTTTGATTACATTGTGTATAATGAATAAGAATGGGCTTTTTAACACCATCCATAAACATTTGAATAGGAACACTTTTATCCGCTTTTGGCAATGCTCGAAAAAGCATCACTGCTTGACCATTTTTCGTAGAAACAAGAGACCAACTAAAGATAGTGTTATCCTCTTGATCATGAACAGTCTGCGTCACATTACATATCCCTTGATGAATCGACTGTTTTTCATCACAAATCAAAGTCCAATTATAAAACTGCATAATAATTCGACGCGTTTCACCCGGAGCACCCCTAGGAACAGATAGTTGTGGAGGATGTATTGTGTAAGCACTATTGTTTTTATCAGCAAAGCTCTCACCCTTGCCTAAAAAGAGAAAAATAAACAAAATCTTTGCTAAAGTATTTTGCTTTTTTATAGTTTTATTAATTTTTTTTGCCACCATTTTTATATCAGAATGTTCCTGCTCCCCACACTTTAGTTATCTTCTACTATTTGCTGTAATCATACAATTAGCTACCATTCGCTATTTCTACGAACTTTTTTCAACTTTATTACTGGGTATATTGATCATTTTACTAGATTCCCCATCATAAGATGATAAGTGTCACACACCATCATCCTTATCCCAAATTTAAACAATTGAACGATACACTCTTTTCAATATCATAAACACAACCATCAACACCTCATATATTCTCATTGAGAGCGTCAAAAATAGTATTATAGCTACTTTTCTCATAAAAATGATTGCTATTATGAATTCTGGAAAATCGACTGCCTTTCCTTATATTCAGCATAATTTTCTAAAAACGCAGCAAACATATTATTCACCAAATAAAGCTATTCATTGTTCATTGTAAAAATTTAAAAAAAATACCAATCTTAATAATTTTTATCTCTTTATTTCTGGCATCAAACATTATGATTATCATTTTTAACCCATCAATAATTATGAGCAAAGCTAACAACCTCATAAATCAACTAAAACAGTGCTTCTAACATTTTCGACAAGTGCTTTCTTTGAATCAAAATTTCTAAAAAACTCAAAAAAAAACTTTCAATAAAAAATGCACCAACTGTAGCCAATGAAGACACCTACACAATAAATAATCGATGAAATTAAAAAATTAACTTCACCTATTATAGTATAGCACATATATTTTTTATAATACTACAAGTAAAAAACGTTAAAAACACATTACACATTCAAATATGTAATGTATGAAATCTCTATAAAACTAAATATTAAAGATGATTTATTTTTTATACATCAATTATTCATAAAATATATATTTTTAGTCACAAACTCAACGTTCAACTCACATTATACTTGTATTTATAAAAAGAACAATAATAAAAATACATTTTTTTAGCTGCAATAAAAGTCAACAAATTTAAAATAGTTTTTTAATGCGATTGGAACTTTTATTGCACCTATTTCATTATAATTGCATACACAGCTTTTTATCAAAAAGCCACTTACCCCTAACCTCAATTGAGGTAGGGGTAAGTAGAAATTTAGAAGAGTTTATATACCAGTTTTATCAGTTTAATGTGAAGGTCAATCCTATACCCACACCCAAATGACCTCCTGTACTGGTTACTGATAAATTAGAACGGATATTTCCACTCTCAGACGTATAACCAGCACCAAAAGCAAACGCGGATTGACTACGCCACATACCACTACCAAATGCAAGACTAAGTTTTCCTGGTGTATCATCGTAGCGCAGATTAGACACTGCTAATCCAATGGCAGCAGCCTGTCTTGCTTCTTTCCGAGTATTCTCAATGTCATAACTTAACGCTTCAAACTTCATATCTGTATATTGCTTAGCCGCATTAAGATTATTATCTGCAATCTTTTTGAATTTCTCATCTGTATATTTGTTTGCTTCGTTAAGAACAATCTCCATCTGCTCATACAACTGACCACCATTGACCGCTTCTTTTGATCCTTTCTCAACTTTACCATCCGCTACATTGTCAATCAAAACTGGTTCACTCTCATCCCCACCACTTAAGGACAGAACCGTATTTCCATCTCCATTTGTACTATATTTCATATGTTTATCAAGATTATTTACTTTTTCTCCAATCTCCGTCACCTTCTGATCTGTCTCCCAGAGCTGCCCTCCATTCACAACTTCTTGCGAACCATTAGCAACTTGTCCATTATCTACATTGGTAATCTTACTTGGTTGTCCATTATGACTAGCATCATATGCATTTTCATTTTCATTCCAACCTAAACCACCAGAACCTGAGCCACCAGAACCTGAGCCACCAGAACCTGAACCACCAGAACCTGAACCACCAGAACCTGAACCATCGGAACCTGAATTGATTTGATCTGTAATCAAATCAATACGATTACTCATATCTAACATATTATTATTAAGAGCATCAAAAGCATCAGCAACAGTAGTATAGCTATTTTTACTAAAGCGGCTATTGCTATTGAACTGCACAATATCAAATGCTGGAGCTTTCCATTCTCCATCTTCATAATGAGCACCACCACCAAAATATGTAGCAAGCATGTTACTCATCGAATAGAGCTGTGCACCATTAACAGCATCTGTTGAGCCAGCTGTAAGCATGCCTGCTTTTACGCCAGAGATACTACGTGCAAAACCTTCACTGTTTGCAACTGTAATTTCACTACCAGCCATATTTCCACCAATGGTGATAGCATTTGTAAACTCATCTTGTTTAACAAGTCTATTACTGTTAACCGCATCCGTGACTGTTTGAGTAATTCCAGTGATGACATCCTTATTGATTCCATTAACGATTTCTTCCGTTACATCATCCAAGACACCATCTATGACACCCTGTTTAATATTGATGAAAGAGTTGCTTATACCTGCAAGTGCATCGGAAACACTTTTATAACTTCCCTCTACAAAAGCACCTTCATCATTGACTTGGGTAATCGTGAAATTTGGTAATTTCCATTCCCCATCTTCATATCTAGCACCACCACCAAAATATGAAGCAAGCATGTTACTCATCGAATAGAGCTGTGCACCGTTAACAGCCTCTGTTGAGCCAGCTGTAAGCATGCCTGCCTTTACGCCAGAGATACTACGCAATGCACCATCATTGTTTGCAACTGTAATTGCAGTACCACCTATTTCTCCACCAATGGTGATAGTATTTGTGGACGCATCTTGTTTAACAAGACTGCTACTCTTAACCGCAGCTGTAACTGTTTGAGTAATGTCATCAATAACATCTTGAGAAACACCATTTGCAACATCATTTTTAATATTTTTGAACGAGTTGCTCATAC